>CAMWKX010000069.1 GCA_947174955.1 uncultured Clostridia bacterium
CTTGTATTTTTCCGATACCAGAACGACGGGTACGGGGTTGGTCGTGTGCGCGGTGAAGGGTGAGCCGTCGTCGCCCAAAAGTCTGTCCGCGTTGCCGTGGTCGGCGGTAAGAAGGGCGGAGCCGCCCATTTCCAAAATCTTGTCGCAGACCTTTTTCACGCACTCGTCAACCGTGCCGACCGCCTTGACCGCCGCGGGAATAACCGCCGTGTGTCCGACCATATCGCAGTTGGCAAAGTTCAGAATCACGACGTCGAACTTGCCGCTGTCCAACTCTTCGAGCACCTTGTCGGTTACGAGGTACGCGCTCATTTCGGGCTGTAAGTCGTAGGTTGCAACCTTGGGCGAGTCAATCAGATCGCGCTGTTCGCCCTCGTTGGTAGCTTCCACGCCGCCGTTGAAGAAGAAGGTTACGTGCGCATACTTTTCCGTTTCCGCAATTCTAAGCTGGCTCTTGCCGCACTTTGCAAGGTACTCGCCTAGAGTGTTGTTTAAAACCGTCTTGGGGAAGGCGATATCCACGCCCTCGAAGGTCGCGTCGTAAACGGTAAAGCAGACGTACACGGGCTCCAAAAATCCCGTCTTTCTCTCGAACGCCGTGCCTTTGGGTACGACGAACTCGCGCTGGGAAACCGCGCGGGTAATCTCTCTTGCGCGGTCGGGGCGGAAGTTAAAGCAGATTACGCTGTCGCCCTTTTCGATAAGACCGACGGGCTTGCCGTTTTCGAATACGTTGATAGGCTTGATAAACTCGTCCGTATCGCCCGCCGCATAGCTGTCCTCAACCGCGGTGGCGGGGTCGGCGCAGGGCGCGCCCGTGCCGAGCGTCAGCATATCGTAAGCCTTTTCGACTCTGTCCCAGTTGTTATCGCGGTCCATCGCGTAATATCTGCCCGCAACCGAGGCAATCTTGCCGTATCCGAGAGTTTTCATTTCCGACTGCAACGCGCGGATGAACTCGATGCCCGAGGTGGGGGGAACGTCTCTGCCGTCCATAAAGCAGTGAACGTAGCACTCCTTGACGCCGCGCTCTTTCGCCATTTTCAAAAGCGCATAAAGGTGCGTGTTGTGACTGTGCACGCCGCCGTCCGAAAGCAAACCGTAAAGGTGCAGCTTCTTGCCGTTCGCCGCGTTGTCCATAGCCTTGATAAGCGCGGGATTTGTGAAAAAGTCGCCGTCTGAAATCGCCTTGGTTATCTTGGTCAGATCCTGATAAACGATGCGCCCCGCGCCCATATTCAGGTGGCCGACCTCGGAATTGCCCATCTGACCGTCGGGAAGTCCTACCGACATACCGCTCGCGCCGAGGGTGGCGGAGGGGTAGGTATTGATAAGTTCGTTGACGTTTTTACTGCCGTTAATGGAAATGGCGTTGCCCTCGCCCGCGGGGGCTAAGCCGTAGCCGTCCATAATGATAATCGCGTAGGGAATTTTTTTCATATTATATCCTCATTATTTATCGTAATTTACAATCGTAGCAAAGTCGAGCTTCAACGACGCGCCTCCGATAAGACCGCCGTCGATGTCGGGCTGAGCCATAAGTCCCTTGCAGTTGCCCGCGTTCATAGAACCGCCGTACTGTATGATAACCTTTCTCGCCGCGGGTGCGCCGAACAGCTTGCCCAACGTCTTGCGGATAAACTTGATTGTTTCCTGCGCCTGCTCGTCGGTTGCGGTTTTGCCCGTGCCGATTGCCCATACGGGTTCGTACGCGATAACTACTTTGGTTACGTCCTCAACGTCCTTCAAACCGTCCGTAAGCTGCTTTAAAAGCACCTTTTCGGTCGTGCCGTTTTCGCGCTCTTCAAGCGTTTCACCCACGCATACTATGGGGGTAATGCCGTTTTTAAGCGCCGAAAGAGTGCGCTTGTTCACGCCCTCGTCGGTTTCGCCGAAATATTGGCGGCGTTCGCTGTGACCGATTATCGCATAGCTTACGCCGTACTCTTTGAGCTGTTCGCAGGAAATCTCGCCCGTGTACGCGCCCTTTTCCGCCCAGTGCACGTTCTGCGCGCCGATTTTGATTTTGCTGCCCTTTGCGGCTTTAACCATTTCGGGTATAAGTATCGCTGGAACGCACAGCGCGATATTGCATTTAGCGCCCTTGACGAGCGGTTTAAGCTCTTTTATAAGTTCTTTGCCGCTTGCGGCGGTCATATTCATTTTCCAGTTGCCTGCAATAAAAGGTTTTCTTGCCATATTGTTTCTCCCTTAAATAAATTCGCAAAATATTATATCACAATGTATTAATTATTGCAACGCTGTCGGCGCAATTTGTTTTCGCTTATTTTTGTTTTTGAACCGATAAGTTTGAAAGCGCGCTTGGGGTCGCCTAAAATAAAATCGGCAAGTTCGCGGTTATTTAAGGCAATTTTATACTTGTCGATAATGCTCATTATGCGGGTGCCGAAAGCAAAGCTAACGGCACATTCTTCGCTTAGAATTATATTTGCGCTTACCGAGGTGCAAGCGTACGGCTGAGCAAACTCCGCAAATACGTACGCTTCACATTGTTCGTAGGAAAAGACTTTTTCGCCCAAATGTACGCCGTCGGTATCGAAAGTTATTTCGGGTTTTTCGGTTACGGTGACCGTCACGTATTCGCCTTCACGGCGCTTTTCGACAGTGCCGTTGAAATAGTCGTCGTTAAAATCGAAAATGATGAAAGGCATAAACTCGCCTTTTGCCCGCAGTTCCTCAATGCGTTTCAGCCTTTCGGGGGCGAACTGCGAAAAGTAATCGTCGGCCGATTTACCGTCCGAAAGCTCGACAATTCCCTCGTCATCGTCAAAGGGCGACGGGGTAAAGTAGTACTTTTCGGTCTGTATGCTATATGAAAAGGTTTCTACGTCGTCGGGGGTGTACGGCGAAAAGTCGTAGTTTTCCAAATCGAGCATCGCCTGCTTTTTTCGGCAGAGGGGGATAACGATAAAAACTTCCGAAAGACATAAAAGTGCGATTAATCCGCCCAGGCAGGATGCAACGACGTCGAAAATTTCGTGGTCTATGCCGCACAGCGCAAGCGTTAGAATTGCAATGCCTATCGCAATAATTAAAGCAAGATAAGTCGGCAAAACCACGCAAAGCATCGTCTTACTCAACCACGTTTTTATATTTTTCTTCTTTTTTATCTCGAAATTTTTAGCCATAATAAATTAATGGCGGCGGTATATGCCGCCGCCTGAAATTTTAATCTTCACATTTAATGCCTTTGCAAAGCAGAAACACGAACATGAACGTGCCAATAACCATTGCGCAGAAGCAAGCAACTATTAGAATGGTTCTCACTTCGGTTTTAAATATTACGTCGGTAGGGTCGTCGGGGTTGTAGTAGACTACCCGCGTCTGACCTATATTGTCGGGTTCGCGTCTGTAACCGCCGTAGTCGCAGGTTTTACGATAGACGACGCCGTCAACCTCGTACTCGACGATATCGTTGTAAACAATATGGTCCGTGCCTTCATCACGTTCATGGTGCGAAGAGTGGTCGACTATTACCGCATCGATTTGCACATATTTGCTTACGGTCAGCTGTTCGTCTAGCATAAAGCAGCCGAAGACGAAAAACACAAGCCCGATAACGAAGAAGAAACACCCGCCGAATATATAAGCGGCTTTGTTGCTCATTACTTCTTGTCGTTAAGGCAAGCGATACCGGGAAGCACTTTGCCCTCGAACAGTTCGAGAGACGCGCCGCCGCCGGTTGAAATGTGGCTCATCTTGTCCGCAAAGCCGAGCTGCTGAACAGCCGCTGCGGAATCGCCGCCGCCGATAATGGTCGTGCACTTGCCGTAAACGTCAGCGAGCGCCTGAGCAACTGCAATCGTGCCCTTTGCAAGGGTGGGGTTCTCGAACACGCCCATAGGTCCGTTCCAAACGACCGACTTCGCGCTTGCAATAGCGTCCGCGTAAAGATTGCGGGTCTTTTCGCCGATATCCATACCCATCATATCCGCGGGGATCTTGTCGCTGTCAACCGTCTTAACGTCAACGGGCGCGTCGATAGGGTCGGGGAAGGACTTGGTGATAACCGTGTCGATGGGCAGAAGAAGTTTCTTGCCTGCCTTTTCGGCTTTCGCCATCATTTCCTTGCAGTAGTCGAGCTTTTCCTCGTCTAAAAGCGAGGTGCCGATTTCGTAGCCCTTAGCTTTGAGGAAGGTGTATGCCATACCGCCGCCGATAATCAGCGTGTCGCACTTTTCTAAAAGGTTGGAAATAACGTTGAGCTTGTCGGCAACCTTAGCGCCGCCAAGGATTGCAACGAAAGGTCTTGCGGGGTTTTCGAGCGTAGCAGCCATAACCGACAGCTCTTTTTCGATGAGGAAGCCGCAAACGGCGGTTTCGATAATGCCGTATTCTACGATAGCGGCGGTGGAAGCGTGCGAGCGGTGAGCCGTGCCGAACGCGTCGTTAACGTAAATTTCCGCGTCGTAAGCGAGCTCTTTGCAGAACGCCTCGTCCTTCTTTTCCTCTTCCCAGTGGAAGCGGAGGTTTTCGATTAAAACCGCCTCGCCGTCTTTAAGAGCGTCGCGCTTAGCTTTTGCGTCCGCGCCGATAACGTCGGTTGCGAAAACGACTTTGCCGTCAGTGAGCTCTGCAAGTCTCTTAGCGACGGGAGCGAGGGTGAGCTTTTTGGGTTCGTCCTTTTTAGCCTTTTCGATGATAGCCTCTGCGGTCGTTTCGCCCGCTTCAACCTTTTTCTTGTCCTTCTTGTTGAGCTTGACCTCGTCCGAGAAAATGGAGTGGGGCTTGCCCATATGCGAGCAAAGGGTTACGCGTGCGCCTGCGTCCAAAAGATATTTGATGGTGGGGAGCGCGCCGATAATTCTGTTTTCATCGGTGATCACGCCGTCTTTCATAGGCACGTTGAAGTCGCACCTTACGAGTACTTTTTTGCCTTTAAGATTTGTTAAATCTTTAACCGACATTTTGTTCATTTAAAAACACCTCGAATTTTTTATTTTTGTCGTTTAACATTATAAAAAACTTACCAAAAATTGTCAATTAAAATGGGGCGGTTGCTTTAACAACCGCCCGTGCAAATTTCAATCTTCAACGCCTAAAATATAACCGACCGTTTCACTGAAATATTTCGAAAGTACAATTAGTGCGGAGGCGGTAGGTTCGGTTTTCCGCAGTTCCCACTTTGCAATAGCCGACTGACTTATACCCGTCAGTTTGGCAAGTTGCATTTGACTGAGATTTTTCGATTGTCTCAACTCTTTTATTCTGTCAGCGTAGTCCATAAATATAGTATATGCAAGCAAGTCTAAAATGACTTGACTAAGTCTTATGAGACTTGATATAATAAATAAAAACGCAAGGGACAAGGTAACATATGGGGTTGATATGGAAAGAAAACGAAAATGAATTTTTGATAAGATACCAAAAAATCAGACGCTATTTCAAAATGTTTAGGAACAATCAATTAAGTGGAGGAGAATATGAGAATTTAAAAACACAGCAATTCAATATTGACGGTTGGCAAGCATCTATTTGTACGTTAGAGGACAAACCATATAACAGCATAATGATAGAAGCGTTGATAGACTTACACGAATTATATAATGACGGTGCTATTACCAAAACCGAATTGGAGAGTGAATTGCATAAGGTGCGGCTACGTCCACCGATAATTGAAATACCGCCTGATTTCTTTAAGTAGAAAGCGGGCGGTCAAATTATTTGTATAATGCCCGATTTTATGTTATACTTTAATTACATTAAATTCAAAAGGTAACCGAATATGAAAATATGTGTTGCGGGGTTGGGGCTTATAGGCGGCTCTATGTGTATGGCGTTAAAGCGCGCGGGCTATCAGGTGGACGGCTACAACCGTTCGCAGGCGCCCCTTAATTACGCGCTTAAAAACGGCGTTATCGATAACGCGGCGCAAAGCTTTGATAGCTACGACGTCGTGTTCGTCGCTCTTCCGCCCAGACCCACCGTAAACTTTATAATCAATACGCGCTTTAAAGAGGGCGCAATAGTCGCGGATATCTGCGGCGTGAAAAAGTATATCGAGGACGCCGTTTACGCGGCAAATCCCGATATAAAATACGTGGGCACCCACCCTATGGCGGGCAAGGAAGTTTCGGGCGTGGAAAACGCGTGCGCCGACCTGTTCGACAGGGCGAGTATGGTCGTTACCCGCGGGATATATGCCGACGAACGCGCAATTAACACTGTAAAATCGCTTACGAAAGATATGGGGTTTGCGCGCATAGTCGAGTGTTCGGCGGAGCTTCACGACCGCAAAATCGCGTATACCTCGCAGCTTGCGCACGTCGTTTCCAACTGCTACGTAAACGATCCCGAAATCGACGGCTGCTTAGGCTTTACGGGCGGCAGTTTTCAGGATATGACGCGCATTGCGGGCGTGGACGAAAATATCTGGTCGGAGCTGTATCTTTTAAACGGCGACAATCTGCTCGAAAAGGCGGAAACGCTCCATAAGTCCTTGGGCAACTTTATCGCCGCGCTGAAAGAGGCTAAGCAAAGTGGCGACGCGGAAGAGATAAGAAAAAATTTAACTGTCGGAGCAACAGCCTATCGCAACGGCAAAGCAAATAATTTTACGGGCGACGGTATAACCGTAACGGAGCTGAAATGAAATACTCACTTGTAATTACTCAAACGGCGGAAGGGGAAAGCAGTACCGTGGCAGTGGACGCGGAAGGGGAGCTGACGGGCGGCACGCTTTTTCTCGGCTATTCGTACGACGGTGCGGAATACAAGCTGGAAATACGCGAAAACGCAATGGCGCAGAGCCGCGACGGCGATATTAAACTTTCTATGCGGTTCGTCGAAGGGCAAACG
>CAMWKX010000070.1 GCA_947174955.1 uncultured Clostridia bacterium
CCGTTTAACGAAATATCGGGAGTTGTGACCGAGTTCCAGAACGCGCTCGCGTGCGCGGGCAGAATTTACGAGCTTATCGACGAGCCCGCCCAGCTGCCCGACGCTGACGGCGCGAAAACGCTCGAAGACGTTAAGGGCGGCGTGGAGTTTAATAACGTATACTTTTCCTACGAGGAAGACAAGCCGCTTATAGAAAATCTCAATATCCGCGCGGAGGCGGGGCAGAGAATAGCCATAGTCGGACCGACGGGTTGCGGCAAGACAACGCTTATCAATCTTTTAATGCGCTTTTACGACGTGCAGGGCGGCACAATCACGGTCGACGGTCACAAAGTGCGGCACGTCACGCGCAAATCGCTCAGAAAGAGCTACGGTATGGTGTTGCAGGATACGTGGCTGAAAAGCGGCACGGTGCGCGACAATATCACCATAGGCAAGCCCGACGCCACCGACGAAGAGGTAATCGCGGCGGCAAAGGCAACGCACGTCCACGGCTTTATAATGCAGATGAAGGACGGCTACGACACGGTAATCGGCGAGGACGGCGGCAACCTCTCGCAGGGACAGAAACAGCTACTCTGCATAACGCGCATAATGCTGTGCCTGCCGCCTATGCTCATTCTTGACGAGGCGACGAGTTCGATAGACACCCGCACGGAATTAAAAATCCAGAACGCGTTTGCAAAGCTTATGAAGGGCAGAACGAGCTTTATCGTCGCGCACAGGCTTTCGACCATAAAGGAAGCCGACTTAATTTTGGTTATGAACAAGGGCAACATTATAGAACAGGGCACGCACGACCAGCTTATGGCGGCGGGCGGGTTCTATCGCAATTTGTATAACAGTCAATTCAGTCAATAAATAAACGGGAGAAATTATGTTACAGGTAAACAACGTATCGCTGCAATACGGCAGTAAAAAGCTTTTCGAGGACGTAAACTTAAAGTTTACGGGCGGAAACTGCTACGGCATCATAGGCGCAAACGGCGCGGGCAAGTCGACCTTTTTAAAGGTGTTGAGCGGCGAAATCGAGCCGAACAAGGGCGAGGTCGTAATGGACAAGACCGAGCGTATGTCCGTGCTTATGCAGAACCAGGCGGCTTTCGACAACGTGACCGTCCTGCGCGCGGTTATGCTCGGGCACAAGCGTCTGGTCGAGATAATGGACGAAAAGGACGCTCTGTACGCGAAAGAGGATTTCTCGGAAGCGGACGGCGTGCGCGCAAGCGAGCTGGAAACCGAGTTCGCCGAGCTCGACGGCTGGAACGCCGAGTACGAGGCGCAGACCCTTCTGAACGCGCTCGATATAGGCGAGGAATTCTACGACGTATTAATGGCGGACGTCGACGCAAAGCGCAAGGTCAAAATACTTTTGGCGCAGGCGCTGTTCGGCAACCCCGACATACTTTTATTGGACGAGCCGACCAACAACCTCGACATAAAGACGGTGCGCTGGCTGGAAGATTATCTTCTGGACTTCGAAAACACGGTAATAATCGTATCGCACAACCGTCACTTCTTAAACAAGGTGTGCACGCATATCTGCGACGTCGACTACGGCAAAATCAATATGATGCTCGGCAACTACGACTTCTGGTACGAAACCAGCCAGCTCTTGGCGCGCCAGCAAAAGGATATCAATAAGAAGAACGAACAGCGCGCAAAGGAATTGCAGGAGTTCATCGCAAGGTTCGCGGCGAACGCTTCCAAGTCGAGACAGGCGACGTCGAGAAAGAAAGAGCTTGAAAAGCTGACCATATCCGACTTCAAGCCGTCCTTGCGCAAATATCCGTATATCGATTTCAAGTATGAAAAGGAAATCGGCAACGACATTTTGATGGTCGAGGGACTGACGAAAAAGGGGTATTTCGAAAACGTATCGTTCACCGTTCAGCGCGATGACAAGATAGGTATAGTCAGCGACAAGTCGACGACCATATCTATGCTGTACGACGTTCTTACGGGCAAGGCGCAGCCCGACGCGGGCACGGTGCGCTGGGGTAAGACCATCTCGGCAAGTTACTTCCCCGAAAACAACAACGAGTATTTCCAGGGCTGCGATTTAACGCTCGTGCAGTGGCTGTCGCAGTTCTCCAACGACCACTACGAGGAGTACCTGCGCGGCTGGCTGGGCAGAATGTTGTTCTCGGGCGAGGAGGCGTTAAAGCAGGCAAAGGTTTTATCGGGCGGCGAAAAGGTAAGGTGTATGCTCGCGAAAATGATGCTCGAAGGCGGCAACTTCCTTATATTGGACGAGCCCACCAACCACCTCGATTTGGAGAGTATAACCGCGCTCAACAACGGTATGAAGAATTTCAAGGGCTGTATGCTGTTCACCTCGCACGACCAGGAGCTTATGAACACGGTTGCAACCCGCATAATCGAGATAAACGGTACCAAGCGTTTCGATAAAAACGTGACGTACGACGAATATATCGATCTGGTAACAAAATAAAACGTAAGCCAAGGGGGGAAGAAATGAAGAATAAGAGCTTGCCTGTCGTAATAACGGTAGTGGCGGCAGTGTTTGCCGTTGCGCTTGCGGTGTGGGGCGGCTTTGCGTTCTGTACGCAGGTCAAAATAGCCGACGCGCAGCTTTACGCGCTCATACCCATCTATATACTGTTAATCGTGCTCGGCGCCGTTATCGACGAACTCGTGCACGAGGGCGCGCACTTTTTGGTGGGCGCAATGCTTTTAATGGGCGTAAAGGTGCCCAAAATCCGCATTTTCAAAAGCTCGTCGGTCGAAATGTATCCCAAGGGCGTCAAGGCAATGCGGTTGAGGTTTATTCTCACTGCGGCGGCGGGACTGTTTTTCGACTTGCTTATAATCGTGCTCGGAATAATCGCGCTGACCGTGCCGTCGGTAACTCCCGTTTTGGCAATTACCTTGCCGTACGCGTTCTATACGTTCGTAATAAACGTAGTGCCGCTCGAATACGCGGCGGGCAAAACGGACGGACTTGCGGTAGTTGAGGCGATAGCCAACGACGACTCCACGCAGGTAATGTTCGCAGTGCTCAAAATACAGGGGCTTGTCAACGGAGGTATGCTTCTTCGCGAAGTCCCCGAAAGTATGCTTTTGGACGTGCCGCAGATACAGGAAGACGACGTCAATTTCATTATGCTCACACAGATAAGGTTCGAGTACTACGAGGCTGTGGGCAACGACAGCGAGGCGTATAAATACTTTATGCGCTATAAAGAGCTGATACGCTATCTGCCGAGCTTGTACACCAAGGGCGAACAGCGCGAGGAGTACAGCGACGAGGAGATAGCGCAGGTGGAGGTTACGCCCGCAACGCTTGCCGCCGCCGAGAAGGCAAAGAGCGAAAAACCCGCGGAACAGCCCGAGGAACAACCTGCGGAAGAAACGACGGAACAGTCCGCGCAAGAGGTTACCGAAACGGTCGAGGAAAAGGTTGAAGAAAAACCCGAAGAGCCAGAGGCAACCGAAGAAAAGAAACCCAAACGCAAAAAGAAGAAATCGGAATAAAATAAAGCGCGCCGCGCGGCTTTAATTGCCGCGCGGCGCTCATTTTAACTAATGCGCCAAAGCCGTCCGAAGCAGTTGGGGCACACGTATTTCCAGCGCAGAGCGCACTCCTTGCAGACGTGGTTTCCGCAACTTTCGCACTCGTAAATTTCGCCTTCCGTCCAGATATTTTTCCCGTTGAAATTTTTGCAATTATCCATATAAACAGTTTATCGGAAAAGGTATAAAATTATGCGTTTTTTCGCCTTAAAACAGCCTTAAATTTAGCGTAAATTTTGTTCAAACGTTTGCGTTATTTCTAATAATATGGTATAATAAAATAAATAAATTTCAGAGGTGAAATTATGCCCGAAAAAGTTCGTTCCGATTACGACGCAAACAGCTTAAAAGCGCTCAAAGGTCTGGAGCCGGTAAGAGAGCATCCCGGTATGTATATCGGCCCTACAGACGAAAAGGGACTGCACTGTCTGGTGCGCGAAGTTATCGATAACTCGATAGACGAGGCGCTCGCCGGCTACTGCGATAAAATCGAGGTGACAATCTCCGCCGAGGGCTTCTGCACTGTCAAGGACAACGGCAGAGGTATACCCACCGGTATCAACAAGGAAGAGGGCATTTCGGGCGTAGAACTTGCGCTTACAAACCTCAACGCCGGCGGTAAATTCGGCGGCGGCAACAAGGCTGGCGGCTATAAAATTTCGTCGGGTCTGCACGGCGTAGGCGTATCCTGCGTCAACGCACTGTCCGATACGCTCATTGCCGAGGTCTGCCAGCGCGGTCACAAGTTCCGTCAGGTCTACCACGAGGGCGTTCCCGAAGAGCCTTTGAAGATAGTGGAGGACACCGACGCGACGGGCACGTCGATCTGTTTCCATCCCGACCCCACGATGTTCGAAACAATCGATTTCAACTACGATACGCTCAAAACGCTCCTTCGCGAACTGTCCTACTTAAACAAGGGACTTACCCTGACTTTAACCGACTACCGCGGCGAAAGGGTACGCACGGACACATTCTGCTACGAGGGCGGCGTAGTTCACTTTATACAGGATATCAACGAGGGCAAAAACGTGCTTTTTGCTCAGCCCGTGTACTTCGAAGAGAACGAGGGCGACGACAAATTTTTGGAAGTTGCCATTCAGTACAACGACGGCTATTCCGAGCAGATTTTCCCCTTCTCGAACAATATCCGCCAGCCCGACGGCGGCACGCACTTAGACGGCTTCAAGGCGGCTTTGACCAAGGTTATCAACGACGCGGGTCACCGTCTTAAAATCTTAAAGGACAGCGACAAGCTTTCGGGCGACGACGTGCGCGAGGGCATAACGGCTGTCGTGTCGGTCAAGATAGCCGACGCGCAGTACGAGAGCCAGACCAAGAGCAAGCTGTGCTCGACGTACGTCCGCGGCTTCGTTCAGAAGGCGGTCGTAGACAAATTCGGTACGTACTTAGAGGAGCACCCCGCCGAAACGCGCGAGCTTGTAATGCGCTGTATAACCGCTCAGCGTGCGCGCGACGCGGCAAGGCTCGCCCGCGAGGAGACGAGAAGAAAGGGCGTTTTGGAGAGCACCAAGCTTCCCGGCAAACTTGCCGACTGTTCGGACAAGAGGTCGGAGCTGTGCGAAATTTATATCGTCGAGGGTGACTCGGCGGGCGGCACGGCAAAGCAGGGGCGCGACAGACGTTTCCAGGCAATACTGCCTTTGAGAGGCAAGATATTAAACGTTGAAAAGGTGCGCATAAACCGCGTACTCGAAAACGAAGAAATAAAGGCAATGATAACCGCGTTCGGCTGCGGCATACAGGAAAACTTCGACGAGAGCAAGTTAAGATACGACAGAATTATAATTATGACCGATGCCGACGTAGACGGCTCGCACATAAGAATTTTGCTTTTAACCTTCTTCTTCCGCTATATGCGCCCGCTGGTTGAAAACGGACACGTATACGCCGCACAGCCGCCTCTTTACAAGGTGAGCGGAAAGAACATAGAGGACACGTACCTCTACGACGACGCGGCTTTAACTAAGTTCAGAGAGGAGCACCCCGACGGCAAGTTCGAGTTGCAGCGCTATAAGGGCCTCGGCGAAATGAACAAGGAACAGCTTTGGGAGACGACGATGGACCCCGCAAAGCGTACGCTTGTGAGAATAAACGTGCAGGACGCAGTCGAAGCCGATAAAATGTTCGCGCTTCTGATGGGCGAGCAACCCGAACTGAGAAGACAGTTCATAGAGGACAACGCAAAGCTTGTCGAGGATCTGGATATTTAAGGGAGAAAGAAAATGGCTAAGAAACAAACCAGCCCCGAGCTTACCGAAGAGTTTATCAAAACTCTCGCAATGACAAAGATGCTCGAAGTCGAGGTAGACGAAGAGCTTAAAAAATCGTTTATAGCCTACGCAATGGCGGTAAACGTATCGCGTGCCATTCCCGATATCAGGGACGGCTTAAAGCCCGTACACCGCAGAATTTTATATTCTATGCACGACCTCGGTCTGTACAACGACAAGGCGTTCAGAAAGTGCGCGCGTATCGTCGGTGACTGCTTAGGTAAATATCACCCCCACGGCGACAGCTCGGTATACGACGCGCTCGTAAGACTTGCGCAGGACTTCACCATAAATATGCCGCTCGTCGAAGGACACGGCAACTTCGGTTCGGTCGACGGCGACCCCGCGGCGGCAATGAGGTACACCGAGGCAAGGCTTTCCAAAATCTCCTCGGAAATGCTTCGCGACCTCGATAAGGAAACGGTAGACTTCTATCCGACGTTCGACGACACGGGTATGCAGCCTACGGTTCTGCCCTCGCGTTTCCCCAATATGCTTGTAAACGGCTCTGACGGCATTGCGGTGGGTATGGCGACCAACATACCGCCCCACAACCTCGGCGAGGTTATAGACGGCGTCTGTGCAATGATAGACAATCCCGAAATCGACGTCGACGAGCTTATGGATTACATTCCCGCCCCCGATTTCCCGACGGGCGCGCTGATAATGGGGCGCGGCGGCATACGCAAGGCGTACAAGACGGGCCGCGGCAACATAGTTATCCGTTCGCGCTGCGAGATTGAGGATTACCAGAGCGGCAACCAGACCAGGCAGAGAATAATCGTCACCGAAATACCCTATCAGGTCAACAAGGCAAAGCTTATCGAAACGATGGCGAACCTTGTAAAGGACAAGAGGATTGAGGGCATTTCCGATATCCGCGAAGAGTCCGACCGCGACGGTATGCGTATCGTTATCGAAATCAAAAAGGACGCGAACG
>CAMWKX010000071.1 GCA_947174955.1 uncultured Clostridia bacterium
GTCTGCACCGCGGCAAACGTGATAAAGCTTTCCGTGGAAAAGAAGCAGGCTCTTTTGGA
Source organism: uncultured Clostridia bacterium (assembly GCA_947174955.1). Lineage (GTDB taxonomy): Bacteria > Bacillota > Clostridia > Christensenellales > Borkfalkiaceae > Coproplasma. The sequence goes on from CAMWKX010000071.1 coordinate 60, forward strand.
GGCGGACAAGCTTGCCGCCAAATTCGACCTTTTAATCCGCTATTTAAACGACGAATTGGAGATAACCAAGCTCGAAAAAAAGATTAACGCAACGGTTAAACGCAACATAGAGAAGGGGCAAAAGGATTTTTATCTGCGCGAGCAGCTCAAAGCCATACACACCGAACTGGGCGACGACGAGAACGAAAAGATAGAACTCGAAGAGAAAATCAAGGCAAAGGGTATGCCCGAAGAGGTCGAAGAAAAGGCTCTAAAAGAGCTTTCGCGTATGTCGCGTATGCAGACCTCCTCGCCCGATTACAACGTTATCCGCAATTATATCGACTGGCTTCTGGATTTGGAGTGGAGCAACGCTACCACCGACACCGAAAAGCTTTCGGACGCGGTTGAAATTTTAAACGCCGACCACTACGGTCTGGAAAAAATCAAGGAAAGAATAACCGAATACCTGGCGGTATTAAAGCTTACGGGCGGTATGAACGCGCCCATTTTATGCTTCGTGGGTCCTCCGGGTGTGGGCAAAACGTCGGTTGCAACCTCAGTTGCGAGAGCTCTGGGCAGAAAGTTCGTGCGTATGAGCTTGGGCGGTGTGCGCGACGAGGCGGAAATACGCGGTCACAGAAAGACGTACGTCGGCGCAATGCCGGGGCGCATCATCACCGCGATGAAGAACGCGGGCTCTATTAACCCTGTGTTCCTTCTGGACGAGATTGACAAGCTCTCGTCGGACAGCGTGCACGGCGACCCGTCGAGCGCGCTTCTGGAAGTACTCGACCCCGCGCAGAACTCGACCTTCCGCGACAGATACCTGGAAGTGCCTTACGACCTGTCCAGGGTGCTGTTCATAACGACGGCTAACGACCTTTCGACTATTCCCGCGCCCCTTTTGGACAGGATGGAAATAATTCAGCTTTCCGGCTACACCTCCGAGGAAAAGCGTGAGATTGCAAAGCGCTACCTCGTGCCCAAAAAGATTGCCGCGAACGGACTCGAAGAGGGTGAAATTACCTTTACAGACGGAGCAATCGACGCCGTTGCCGACGGCTACACCCGCGAGGCTGGCGTGCGCTCTCTGGAGAGGCAGATAGACGGCGTGTGCCGTAAAATTGCCGTAAAGAAGGCTAACGGCGAGAAATTTAAGAGTAAAATAAAGGCGGAAGATATTGCCGAGTATCTCGGCGCTGCACGCTTTGAACGCGGCGACGAAATGCCTAAAAGCAACCTTGTCGGCGCGGCTTGCGGACTTGCCTGGACGTCGGTCGGCGGCACAACGCTGACAATCGAGGTGTCGGCAATGCAGGGCAAGGGCGATATACTGTTGACTGGCAAGCTTGGCGACGTAATGAAGGAGAGCGCCCGCGCGGCAATCAGCTATATCCGCTCGAACGCTTCCGACTACGGCTTGACCGACGAGCAGTTTTCAACCACCGATATTCACGTGCACGTGCCCGAGGGCGCAACCCCCAAGGACGGACCGAGCGCGGGCATAACAATGGCTACGGCTATTTTGTCGGCGTTCACCAAAAAACCCGTGCGCCGCGACATTGCGATGACGGGTGAAATCACCCTGCGCGGCAGAGTGTTGCCCATAGGCGGATTAAAGGAAAAATCGCTTGCCGCCTACCGCATAGGCGTCAAGGACGTAATCATACCGCAGGGCAATTTAAAGGACCTCGAAGAGGTGCCCGAAGTGGTAAAAGAGAGCGTGCATTTTATCCCCGTCGAGAGCGTCGGCGACGTGTTCAAAAACGCGATAATCGGCATATAGTCGGGGGTCTAACTTGAAAAATCTTTTAAAACACTGGCAGTTTTGGCTCGCTGTTTTTATAATAATATTGGGCATCGGCATTTTCTCGTTTGCGATATATTATACGGTAACGGACCAGGCAAAGCTTAAAGGTTATAACGAAATGACGGCGGTGGTTGTCGGCTATGAAGAGAGAAAGTCGTTCAGCGACAACCGCACCAAAATTACATACGCCGAAGTTGTTGAATACAGTGTAAACGGAGTTACTTACAAGGCGGCAAACAGTGCGTCATCAACTTCGCCGAAAGAGCTCGGCACGATTATGAAAATAGCAATTAAACCCGATGACCCGTCGGATTGTATTTTTGTAAACAGTCAGAAATGGTCGTACGTTTTTTTGTTTGTGTTCGGGGCGGCTATAATAGTTTTCGGCAGTATTTTTATGAATTATCTTGTAAAAAATTTGTAAACGGAAAAGATTATGAATACATATTCCAAAGCAAAATTCATAACGAGCGCGGCGACGAAAGAACAGTTTATCACCACCGATAAACCGATAATCGCCGTGTGCGGAAAGTCCAACGTGGGCAAGAGCTCGTTTATAAATATGCTTGCAAATCAGGGAAAGCTCGCCAAGGTTTCAAGCGAGCCGGGGCGCACGCGCCTTGTCAACTACTTCGACTTCGGAGAGTTTATTCTCGCCGACCTTCCGGGCTACGGCTATGCCAAGGTATCCAAGAGCGAAAAGGAAAAGTGGGCAAAGCTTTTAGACGACTTTTTTGCCGAAGGTTGCACGCCTGCGCACGTGTTCGCGCTTTGCGATATCCGCCACGAGCCGACCGAGAACGACAAGGTGATGGTAAACTTTCTGTATCAGCGCGTAATACCGTTTACGGTGGTTGCAACCAAGGCGGACAAGCTTTCGCGCGCGCAACTTCAAAAGGCTATGACAGCCCTTTCGACGGCGTATACCTGCGGGCGTGACGCCATTATCGCCACTTCCGCGCAGACGCGCTACGGACTTGAAAGGGTAATCGAAGAGATAAACAAAATTATTGAAAGAAATAAATAAAAAGGGGATATATTATGGGATTTTTAACCGGTAAAACAGCTATTATTACGGGTGCGGGCTTTGCCGCTTTAAGCGACGGACGCTGCGGCTCGATAGGCTACGGCATTGCCACGGCTTACGCGAAAGAGGGCGCAAACCTCGTAATCACGGGCAGAAACGTCAAGAAGTTGGAGGACGCCAAAAAGGCGCTCGAAGGCGAATACGGCATAAAGGTTCTCGCCGTTGCCGCCGACGTCAACGCGGGCGCGGACAATCTTGCGGTAGTCGAGGGCGTTGTAAAGAAGGCGGTGGAAGAGTTCGGGCATATCGACGTGCTCATCAACAACGCGCAGGCTTCGGCTTCGGGCGTGCCTCTCGCCGACCACACCACCGAGCAGTTCGACCTGGCGGTATACAGCGGTCTGTACGCAACCTTCTACTATATGAAGGCTTGCTATCCCTACCTCAAAGAGAGCAAGGGTTCGGTCATCAATTTTGCGAGCGGCGCGGGGCTTTTCGGCAACTACGGACAGTGCGCGTACGCGGCGGCGAAAGAGGGTATCCGCGGGCTTTCGCGCGTGGCGGCGACCGAGTGGGGCAAAGACGGCATAAACGTCAACGTTGTCTGCCCCATTGCGTGGACGGCACAGCTTGAACAGTTTGAAAAGAATTACCCCGACGCGTTCAAGGCGAACGTAAAGATGCCGCCTATGGGTCACTACGGCGACCCCGAAAAGGAAATCGGCAGAGTATGCGTTCAGCTTGCCAATCCAGATTTCAAGTACCTGACGGGTGAAACGCTCACGTTGGAAGGCGGTATGGGTTTAAGACCGTAAAACACAATAATAAAGGCGGCTGCCGAACGGCAGCCGCCTCTTTTTTTATTTTCTGTCTTTGAGGGGTACGTACTCTCGCGCAGGTTGTACGCACTGGTATGCGGGGCGGATAATCTTGCCGCCGTTGGTCAGTTCTTCTATGCGGTGCGCCGACCATCCCGCAATTCTCGCAATGGCGAACAGCGGAGTGTAAAGGCTCTGCGGCAGATTGAGCATAGAATAAACAAATCCCGAATAGAAGTCCACGTTGGGCGTTACGGGCTTGTGTATGTGCTTCTGCTCGGCAATCATTTTGCCCGCGGTGTCCGCAACCGAATTGTATAGTTCGAATTCTTTTTCCCTGCCCTTTTCGATTGCAAGTCTGCCCGCATACTCCTTTAAAACTTCCATACGGGGGTCGGACAGCGTGTAGACCGCGTGCCCCATACCGTAAATAAGCCCCGTTCTGTCAAACGCCTTCTTGTCCAAAAGCTTTTGTACGTACTCGGTTACGCTGGGCTGCGACCAGTCGGATAAGTTTTCCTTAATGTTCTCGAACATCTGGCAAACCATAAGGTTCGCGCCGCCGTGCAGGGGACCTTTCAGCGAGCCGAGCGACGCGGCAACCGACGAATAGGTGTCCGTGCCCGTCGACGTTGAAAGGTGTGTGGTAAAGGTGGACGCGTTGCCGCCGCCGTGGTCTGCGTGTAAAATCAGGCAGATGTCTAAAACCTTCGCTTCCAGATCGGTGAATTCGTTGTCCTTGCGCAAAATGTGCAGAACGTTTTGCGCAGTCGAGTACTCGGCGACGGGCTTGTGTATGTACATACTTCCGTCGTTGGTATTGTAATATTTATACACGCGGTGGGAGTACGCCGCAATCATAGGGAACTCCGCAATTAGTTGCAGACTCTGCCTGAGGACGTTGCTGACCATAACGTTGTCGGGGTCGGGGTCGTAGCTGTAAAGGTTGAGAACGCAGCGCGCAAGCATATTCATCATATCCTTGCAGGGCTGTTTCATTATTACGTCGCGCACGAAGTTTCTCGGCAACACCCTGAAATCGGCAAGCATATTCTTAAAGTATTCGAGCTCGTCCGCAGAAGGTAGTTGCCCGAACAGCAGAAGATAGACCGTCTCTTCGAAGCCGAAGCGGTTTTCCTTTTCGCAGTTGGCAATAAGCTCCTTGACGTCGTAACCGCGGTACCGAAGAATTCCGGGGATAGGCGTGCGCACGCCGTTGATATTTTCCCAGCTCGTCACTTCGCTTATCTCGGTAAGACCGCAGAGTACGCCCTTGCCGTTCTTGTCGCGCAGGCCGCGCTTGACGTCGTACTTATCGTACAGCTCGATGGGAATATCGTCGATTTCCTTAATCTGCTTTGCCAGGCGCGAAATCGTGTGCGCATATTTAACTATAAGATTGATTTCATTAAAATCCATAACTTTCTCGCTAATTCTTTTATAAATTTTAACACAATGGACGGCGCGTTGTCAACGCGTTTACGGTGAACAGCGGCTGAAAGTGGAGTGAAAAATGTATATTCTTGCAAAGCGGCGCATAAATTTGCATTTAAAACTGCTATATACCGCACGGTTGACAAATTACGGCGGGTATTTTAAAATATGGTAAATAAGTTTTATAAAGGTTAAAAGCGTTTATAAATTAAGTACACCCATTTAGGAGAGTAAAATTATGCAGCAGGTAAAACTGGTTTCCGCCGAAGACAAGCTTGTCATCGCGCTTCTGGGCGAGATTGACAGTGCGACGAGCGAGGATTTTTACGTTGAAGTTTCGGCAATGTATTCAAACGATAAAAAGGACGTAGTGTTCGACTGCACCGCGCTCGAATTTATCGACAGTACCACGCTCGGCACTTTCGTGAAAATATTTAAACAGCTCAAAGCCGACGGAAACAGGCTTATATTGAGCAATATGCGCCCGAGAATTAAAAAACTGTTCGAAATCTGCGCGCTTGACAGAATTATGGAGTTCGAATAATGAAAAATTTTAACGTTGAATTTTGTCTTGCGGACAGCGAGTATATGACGGCTCTGCGGCTTGCGGTGGGTGCGGTGTGCGCGGTCGCCGACGTGGAGATCGACAGCGCGGAGGATATGAAGGTCTGCGTGACCGAAAGCTGCCTTATCTTAAAGGGGTGCGGTTTCGAAGCCGTAAAAATTTCCCTCGGCACGGAGAACGGAGTTCACGCCGTAGTGGAGGGCGTGGGCGGCTCACCCGTCGAAAGCGATAACGAATTTTCGCTTGCGCTGATTTCGGCGCTTGTGGCGGACTGCGCCATCGAAAGACAAGAGGGCGTAATATCCAGACTGACCTTGAAATTATGACCAACGAACAGGCAAACGAGCTGTTCCGAAAGTATCGCAAAACGCACGATATAAACATACGGAACGAGCTTATCGAAAACTATATGTACGTGGCGAAAATTCTTGCCAAGAAATTTTGCGGGCGCGGAGTGGAGTACGACGATCTGTTGCAGATAGCTTCCGAAGCGCTCATTTCGGGCGTGGAAAGATTCGATCCCGATATGGGCAATATGTTTTCAACGTACATAACGCCGACCATTACGGGAATGATACGCAATTACTTCCGCGACTATTCCCGCTCGGTACGCGTGCCGCGCAAGCTGTACACGCTCAACACTAAAATAAATCAGACGGTAAACGATTACTACAAAAAGCACGGTGAAAAGCCGACCGTAAGACAGCTTTGTAATATTCTCGGGGAAAACGAGGAAACTATTATCGAGGCTATGGAGTGCCGCGCGCCCGTAAGTCTGGACACGACGGTAAGCGGCGCGGACAGCGAAGTGCCGCTTTACGAGGTGATTGCCGACGAGCATAACGCGTTCGAGAGCTTCGAGGACGGCGAGGCGCTTAAAAGCGAAATACGAAAGCTGAGCGAAATCGAACAGCAGGTGGTGGCGCTCCGCTTTTTAAAGGGCAAGTCGCAGGCGGAAACGGGCAAAATTATGGGCGTAAGCCAGATGTTCGTATCGCGCGCTGAACGCAGAATAGTCGAAAAACTTCGGGAAGCTTTGTCGCAATGATTACTTTTGA
>CAMWKX010000072.1 GCA_947174955.1 uncultured Clostridia bacterium
GAGAGCGGTAACGCAGATATCGTCGCCCTTCACAACTATCTGGCAGCCCTTTAACATGGGACGGGAATCGTCGGTAGCGCAGCAGAACGACGTTGCGGAAATGAGTTTTTTAAGTTCTTCGGTCTTTAATACCACCGAATTTTCGTTGACGTCCGTATCCACCTTGGGGAAGTCGTCGGCGGAGAGCACCTGCATACAGGTCTGGCTGTCGGCGTAGATAATATCCATTCTGCCGTTCTGCGCGGAAAGGGTAATCTGCACTCCTTCGAGTTTTTTAATAAAGTCGGCAAAGAATTTACCGGGAACACACACTTCGCCTTCCTCGCACACTTCCGCCCTTATCTTTTTCTGAATGGCAATTTCGCCGTCGGTTGCGGTCAGAGTGATGGCGTCGTTTTCGGCCGAAATTTTAATACATTCCATTACGGGCACGGTAGTTCTCGACGCGCACGCTTTTATAACCTTTAAAGTAGCCTCGGATAAATCGATACCTTCGCAAATAATTTTCATTGACAGCCCCTCTCTATTTCTTAAATACAGTAAATTTATTTATTATAATTATTTATTTTATAAGTAGTATTATTATTAGGCTAAGTGGAATTGTAGATAAACTTATCCAAAAGCATAATACACCTTTAATATCATAACAAAAAACGCGGTAAAAAGCAACAAAATAAGCTAATTTTAAGACGTTTAAAAGCAACTTTATTTTAAAAGTTGTTGTTGACTTTTAAGTTGATAAAAAGTGGATATGTAGATAAATAAAAACTTCGCATTGAGATAAAAAAAATTATTTTGACGAAAATTGAGAGAAAAATAAATTGTCGACACCGGATTGTCGTTAAGTCAATAACTTTTTATACAATTCGACCGCTTCGCATAAAAAGCTTGTAAGTAAAAATTTTGTATGCTACAATTATATGGCTATGGATATTACGAACTATGAGCAAATTATAAACGGCGAATTGAAAGAAAGGTTTGAAGAATTTAAAAATATTCTCCTTTTTTATAATAATAAGTTCAATCTGACCGCGATAACCGACGAAAAGGATATTTATATAAAACATTTCCTCGACTGCGTTTCGGGTGATATGTTCTTCGATAAATGTGTTTCGGTCGTGGAGATAGGTTCGGGAGGCGGTTTCCCCTCCGTTCCGTTAAAGCTTTTAAGGGACGATTTATCCTTCACTTTGGTGGAGAGCACGGGTAAAAAGTGTGAGTATTTAAAGGCGGTTGTCGATAAGTTAAAACTCGATTGTGTACAAGTGGTCAACGCCCGCGCCGAGGAGCTCGGAAGGGACAAAAAATACCGCGAAAAGTTCGACGTATGCACAGCCCGCGCCGTTGCGCGCCTCAATACTCTTGCCGAATACTGCCTGCCTTTGGTAAAGGTCGGCGGTCGGTTCATAGCTTACAAGGGCAACTGCGACGAGGAAGTCGAAGAGGCAAAAAAGGCTTTCGATATTCTGGGCGGCGAGCTTGAACGTATAGAAAAGTACGAGCTGCCGAACGGCGAAAACCGTGCGTTGGTTGTGGTAAGAAAGGTAAAACACACGCCCGAAAAATATCCTCGCGGGCAGGGAAAAGAAAGAAAATGTCCGTTGATATAAATAATGAAAAAGTCTGCGCCTTTACCGGGCACAGACAGATGGAAGAAAATTTCGACCTCTTCCGTTTCGAAGAAGTGCTTACCTCGTATATAGAAGAGGGTTATACCACCTTTCTGTGCGGTATGGCAGTCGGCTTCGATACGGTTGCCGCCGAGCTGGTTATAAAGCTTAAAAAAATTTTTTCCGAAATAAAGCTTATCGCGTGCATACCGTGCGAAGGTCAGAGCAGATATTTTGCTTCTGCCGATAAACGGAGATACGAAAATATTCTGAAAAGCTGTGACGAAGTGAAAGTTTTAAACGACCGCTATTATAAAGGCTGTATGCAGGCGCGCGACAGATATATGGTGGATAACTGTCAGCTGCTGATAGCGTACAAGCGCGTCAATTCGGGCGGCACCTATTACACGTTGAATTACGCTTTATCTCAAAACAAACGAATATGTCTGATATAAAAACAGCCCCTCAACGGGGCTGTTTTTTTATTTGTTTCTGAACTTGTTGATTATATCCATTATTACCGAACGGTACTCGACGTCCGCGCTTGCCGACGTAAAGCACAGCGGCGGATAGATAACGCACCACCAGTTGTCGCCCGTGCCCGTGCCCAGTTCAACGATAAGAGCGTCGTAAACTCCCTCTTCCAGAGTCAGATCGCCGTAAACGCGGGTAGGGAATTTCTCTTCGCGAACGTTCGCCTTCGCACCGTAATTATATCCGCGCGCTTTAAGTCCCTTGTCGCATACCTTTTCGATTTCGGGTAAAAGACTGCGCATAACGTCCATCGCGCGCTCCTTGTCCACGCACTCTTTAATATAAGGTGTTATGAATTTAACCACCTCGTCCTTGATTTCGTACTTGACCTTCTGGTCCTCAGCGGAATTGGAATTGGCGCGCACGTGAATTCTCAGATAGTCCGCGTGCGCCTCCACGCTTTCCGTACTTTTAAGATTGACGAAAACCACCGTAGCCGCAACAACCAGAACAAGCGCAATGGCAATCAAAAACTTTTTCATATCAAACACCTCTGTTTTTTTCTTACAGACAATGTATTGACAAGCGTGAAAGTATTTATACGTTAAATTTTAAAATTAACCTATTACGTTTATATGCCGTTTTGCCGCAAGGTAATTTTCGTACGAAACGAGCTGAGGATACAGCGCGCCCTTTTGCCAGATATTATTGTCCTTCCACTCCTCGCCGTCGAGAAGTTCGTTCGCCGTTTCAATCTGCGCGGACGAGAACGCGACGCAGTTGGAATAGTCCACCGATGCGGAATAAATCAAATCTTTTTGTTTGTACGCGCTCACAACGTTGCAGACCGAAATACCGTAAGAAATTTCAGAGGAAAGAGTATATACCAAACCGCCCGAATATCCGTCGGTAGTAATATTCATTTCCGCAAGAACGTTGCTTACCTTTCCCCCGGTTACGTATGCCGCAAAGCCGCCTACCATTGCTATTACGTTCATACCGTCTACGTTTATCGTGCCCTTGCAACGGCAGGCGTCGATAGCTCCGCCGTCGATAATCCCTATAAATCCGCCCGTTTTAAAGTTCCAGCTCTTGACGTTTATAAGCGTATCCGAACTGCAGTAGTTTATTTTGGAAGCCGACGACAGCTGACTTATAAAACCGCCTACGTAAAACGTTTCGGAATAGTTTCTTTGGGATGCGGTGAGCTTGATATTGGAAGTATGGCAGTTTTCGATTTCCGTACCCATTTTTGCAAGCCCGACGAAACCGCCGAGGTACCTCGTTTCCGTATTTTTAACAGAAACGAACGAATCCTTAAATTTAACGTTGGTTACCGTGGCTCCGCTCATCACCCCGAAAAGTCCGCTGTAAACCGAAGCTGAAATGGTAGCGCTGTGTATTGCGTGACCCTTGCCGTCGAAACTGCCCGTAAACGGCGATGAGAGCGAGCCGATAGGGGCAAGAGTTCCCGAATCGCCCATATTCAGGTCGGCGGAAAGTTCGAAGTGTTTATCTAAATTTTCGGATACGTTCAAAAGCTGATAGGGTTCGCTTATCACGTAAGGGTCTTCCTCACTTCCGCTGCCGTAAGCAAACTTCGGCTTTTCTTCTACGTGACCGCCACCGCCGCCACCGCTCCCGCTACCTCCGTTTCCTTCGCTGCCGCTGCCGCCGAAAATATTGCAACCGCTTACAGCGCACGAGCAGACGAATAGCGAAATCAATGCCAGAACTACGATTAAAAATTTCTTTTTCATTTTAACCTCCCGAAAAAGTAAGAACATTTTGCGGGCAAAAAAATAAGGCGGTCCGTTAAGACCGCCCGCACAACGTATCCTAACGTCGCCAAACTTTATTCTTATTCAGTAAAGAAAAACCCTATTAAGGAAACACTCAAAAGAATATAGGATACGAATATGCCTATACCGAGTGTTTCCGTATTTAGTTTTGAGAATACTCCTTTACTGAATTTATTTTTAAAGTTTGGCTATTTAAGTGTAACACAAGCACGATAGCTTTTTCAACTGTTTGCCGTAAATTTTTGAATAGTATTTTTTTTATTATTCATAATAATTGCAACGATACAAAAAACATAGCTCCGTTTGGGGCAAGGAGGTAAAATGAAAAAAGCACTTATTACGGGCATAGCTGCCGCCGTAATCGCAACGACTGCGGGGGCGGGTGCCGTAATCGGAACGAGAGGCTGGACGGCGGACAATTACGCCTCCTCCCCTACGGTTCAGACGGCGGTATTAAAGCAAGGCTCAAGGGGCGGCGAGGTAAAGGAAGTTCAGCGCCGCTTAAAGCAATGGGGCTATTACAGCGGCTCCGTCGACGGCGTTTACGGGGCGCAGACCATCGAGGCCGTCAAGAAGTTTCAGCGCAAGAACGGTCTGACTGCCGACGGCATCTGCGGCAGGTCGACCTACGTCGCTCTCGGTATGAACGAGAGCGCAAACGCACTCGGCGGCAACTCCCAGAGTTCGAACAGCAACAAGGGCAACTCGTCCAACTACACCAATTCGGACTTGTACCTGCTGGCTAAATGCATTTACGCAGAGGCTCGCGGAGAAAGCTACACCGGTCAGGTTGCGGTGGGCGCGGTCATTTTAAACCGCGTTAAGTCGTCGGCGTTCCCCAACACCATTGCGGGCGTTATCTATCAGCAGCACGCGTTTACCGCCGTTTCCGACGGTCAGATTAACTTAGAGCCGGACAAGACGGCTATGAACGCGGCAAGCGACGCTATGAACGGCTGGGACCCCACCTACGGTTGTATCTACTATTACAACCCCGCGGTTGCCACCAGCAGTTGGATTTTCGGCAGAAAGACGGTTACCACTATCGGTAAGCACGTCTTCGCCATATAGGAGGAGTTAAAATATGGCACAGAAAAAGAACGTTTCCAGCGGAGCCGAAAAGGCGGAAAAGCTTGCTCTTGCGTCCAATGCGGACGGCGCTTCTACCAACACCAAGAGCACGAAGAAATCAACCAAGACGGTTAAAAAGAGCACTCCCGCAAAGAAGAGCGGCGTGAAAAAGACCGTAAACACGGACAATACCGCCGAAAAGAGCGTGAAGACCAAGAAGGAAAAGCACGTTAAAAAGGCTAAGAAGGTCAAGGCTAAAAAGCCCGTAAGCGAAAAGCGCGCGGCTAAACTCAGGCAGCGCGCCGAAAAGAAGGTCGAAAGAGCCAAGGTTTACGCCGAGAAGAAGGCGGCGCGTTTAGAGCGCAGGCTCGCACACAAGGACGCTCGTTTAGAGCGCATTGCCGCTTTAAAGGAAAGCCGTGCGGCGCGCGCAGAACAGCGCAAAGCGCGCAGAGATATGATTAAGAGCGAGAGCAAGGAAGCACGCCGCGAGAGAATTGCCGAGGAAAGACAGGCAAAGCGCGAGGCAGCCAAGGCTAAGCGTGAAGCGTATCTCGCCGAGAAAAAGGCTAAGCGCGAACACGCTTTAAAGGTACGCGCCGAAAAGCGCGCCGAGCGCAACGACAGAGCTCAGAGGCGCACTCCCGGCTTCGGCGGCTGGCTTGCAGCCGTTATAACCCTGGGCGTAACCACCCTCGCCCTCGGCACCGTTTTAACCTTCGGCTGGCTTACAATGGACAATATGCAGGCGGATATGGCTTCGACCTACACCGAGTCGCTCTACGAGCTTAACTCCGTAATCGACAACCTCGACGCCGATTTGTCGAGAGCCAAGGCGTCCTCCTCTTCCCGCGACAGAGTGCGCGTACTCTCCGATATAGCTATCGAGAGCCAGACGGCGGAAACCATTCTGGAAAGATTCCCCGTCGACATTCAGATGACCGAACAGCTGGCGTCTTTTATCAACAAGATGGGCGACAGCGCAAAGCAGATGCTTTACACGGTTGCCAACGGCGGCGAACTGACCTCTTCGCAGGTTAAGTCGCTCGAATATATGTACGAAACCAACGCGAAGATCAAGGAGGAAATAAACAGCCTCTGCACGACCTGCGACGGCAAGGACCTTTTAAACGCTATGCGCGGTAAGTCCAGCGCGCTCGTCGACGGTTTCAGCACCATTCAGAACAACACCTTCGAAGACCCTAAGGGCATTCAGGACGGACCTTTTGCCGACAGCGTTAAAAAGACCAACGCCAAGGCTTTGAAGGGCGCGGAAGAAATTACCGCTCAGGAAGCGGAAGAGCTTGCAAAGAAGTATTTTGCCGACTACAAGGTCGACGGCGCGGACTGCACGGGCGAAGCGGCTGCGGAAGCCCTCACCGTTTACAACGTCAATTTGTCGACGGAAGACGGCGAGATGTTCGTTCAGATTTCCAAGCTCGGCGGCAAGGTCGTAGCTTTCGACAGCTACAAGGACTGCACGAAGAATAACTTCTCGGTTGACAGATGTATCGCCATTGCGGAAGATTTCTTAACTTCCATCGGATACGACGGCTTGAAGCCCGTGTGGACGAGCGAGAACGGCACGACGTGCAATCTTAACTTTGCTCCCGTCAAGAGCGGCGCTATCCTCTACCCCGACCTCGTTAAGGTAAAGGTTTGCGAAGAACGCGGCATAGTTACGGGCGTGGAAGCTTTAAGCTACGTTTTAAACCACGGCGAAAGAAAGCTTAATAAGCCCGCTATCAGCGAGGCTCAGGCTAAGGCGAACGTCAACGGCAATATGGAAATCAGC
>CAMWKX010000073.1 GCA_947174955.1 uncultured Clostridia bacterium
CTAGCTGCCTCGGCTACGGCACGACGAGTTTTAAAGTAATTCAAAAGCGCGGCAATAAGAGCGTTTTCGTCATAGCCCTTCGACAAAAGGTCGAAGCTTATTTCCGCAAATGTCGGAAAGTCGCGCCTTGCCACCGCGCCCGTCATCTGGTAAACGCGGAAATCGGCGTCCTTGTACACGAGCTCGTCGACAGTCTTTTTCGTAATCTGTGCGCCTCCGCCGTACTCTATCAGCTTTTCAACCTCTTTGCTTACCCTCGCCATATCGCACAGGCAATAGTCGGCAACCGCCTCGCACGCCTCCACGGTGGACGAGGCGCCCGCACGCTTCATAGTAAGGTACGCCCACTTGGCAACCGTTTCCCTGTCCGATTTATTGCAGTCAATATAGGTTATGCATTTTTTGCGCTTTAAATCAACGCCCTTCTTGCTCTGAGAATTCACTATGAGCAAAACCGCCGTTTCGGGGAAATTTTCGAATACGGCTTTTAAGTACTTTTCCCAGTCGCTCTCGGTCGGGTAAAAATCGGAAATTTTTATCATCCTCTTTTCAGCCATAAACGGATACGCCGCGACAGCCGAAGTTATTTCGGTGAGATTTGCGCCCTTGTACTGCCCCCCGTCGAACGATGAAAAGTTGAGCTCGGGCATCTGCAAAAACGCCGCTTTAAGCTGTTCCTCCGCCTTACGGCGGAAATACGCATCGTCGCCCTCGATTAAATAAATCGGGCGCGCCCCCTCTTTTATGTCCTCTTTAAGTTGTGTAAATTTCATAATTCACTCCCTTGGAATTACGTGAAAAGATTTGTATCCCATCTTCGATATTTCGTAGTGCATCGTGCCGCAGACGTCCAGCGCATAATCGCAGCCGCCCGCTTGCAGCACCGCGCCGTTATTTCCGAAACAGTACAGTTCGAAGTCCGAACCTTCGGCGCTGAACGTATCGAAAACTCTTTCGTTCTGTACGAGCGTAATCTCCGTACCATACACGTTTACAGTCAGCGCGTTGCCGCGGTACGTGAAATAGACGCCGCACTCAGTAAAACTGTCGCAATAATATATCGGAGTATCCCCGAGCGACGGCAACGGAAAAGAATCGCCGCGCATATACACCCTTTGGTATTCTTCGCCCAGGGCGGTCACCGCGGTCAGCCCGTCGTCGCCGCCGAGAACTACCAGAACGTCGGCTGCAGCCGAATTGCCCGACTGCATTTTCAGATTTTCCGTTACCACCAGCACGGTGCCCTGCGAGGTCGTAATGGTAACCGAACCGCCGTCGTAGCCCGAGTTGAATTCCACTATCGCAAAGCCGTCGGTCAGGTTGCTTACACACGAAAGAACGAGCACAATAACCGCAAACGCGCACGGATATGCCGAACGCAGAAAGGGGCGCAGATTGAGTTTGTCCGTGACGCCGATAACGAGCAATGCAAACGGCAGATAAATCCAGTTTGCGAAATCGCCCGAAATAACCGCGTTGTCGAAGCCGCACTCGGTAACCAGGTTGATTATGAGATTTACCGGCAGAGTGGAAAGTTCCAAAAGTCCGCCCGCCGCGGGCACGACCGCCGAAACGCACGCACATATGAACAACGGAATATACAGCGCGGAAATGAGCGGTATGAATACGAAGTTGAGAAAAAGCCCCGCAGCCGAAATATAGCCGAACGCCGTGAGCTGTACGGGATAAACCGCAACCTGCGCAGACAGTCCCGCCGACAACGCCGAGGCAAGCTTTTCTGGCAGAAAGCCGAGAAGGCGGCCTATGTTCCTGCCAAGTAAAATTATTCCCGCCACTGCCGCGAACGACAGAGTAAATCCCACGCTGAACAGATACAGCGGATTGA
The DNA here is from genome assembly GCA_947174955.1 of uncultured Clostridia bacterium. GTDB lineage: Bacteria > Bacillota > Clostridia > Christensenellales > Borkfalkiaceae > Coproplasma. The sequence continues at coordinate 1,847 of CAMWKX010000073.1, forward strand.
TTAAAAGCAGTATTACCGCCGCAGAGGCGAGCGCGTTCAGGCCGTCGTGTTTGCGGTGAAAACAGCCCGCTACCGCCACCACCGAACACATAACCAAGGCGCGTACCGAAGAGGGCGAAAACAGGCAGATGCCCGAATAGGTAAACAAGACGGCTATCCTGAGCGCCGTAGAAACGTAGCGGTTTAACCTCAGCTTTTTAAAGATAAATGTGAGTACACCGAATATTACGCCCAAGTGTAAACCCGAAACGGCAAATACGTGGGCAATGCCGCCGTTACGGAATGCGGCAAGCGTGCCTTCGGATATTGCGTCGGTATTTCCCGTGAGCATTGCAAAGCACACAGCCGCCGTTTCGCCGTCCGTATTTTTATAAAGCGCCCTTTCGAACGCGTGATTTATTTCGCCGAACAAATCGAAACGGTACTCCGACCGCATACCGCCGCTTACCGTACACACGTACTTTACGCCGCGGCAGGCGTTATAGGAAACCGAGCCGAACTCGATAAAATTCTGTTTTTCGAGCTGAGTATAGAAATTGACGGTATACCCGCGGCGGCAGTACTCGCCCGCATTTTCGGCGAGGTACGCGGCAACTTTGCCCTTTACCGCCTCTCCGTTGACCGTCACGTCGGATAATATAAGATATCTGTTGCCGCCCGAGGTCACTCCCGTTTTGTATACCTTTCCGCTTACGCTTACTGCAATATCTTCCAGAACTTCGAGGCTCTGAAACGAGTTATATTCGGCTAACAGATAGATTGCACCTGTCAGAAAAAACAAAGTTGCCCCTATAATGATAAGCGGCTTGGATACGCCGCCTTTAATTATGGCAACCGGTATGCAAGCCGCTAATACTATCAGTACAGGTATTAAAATATAAATTCCGCTTAATCGAAAGTACGCAAGCACTGTTGAGTAAACAATACCCGCGCACAGCGCCGTTGCCATCAGCACCGGCACGCGCACATTAAACGGTTTTCTCATCAGTAATTGGCTCCATATTAAATAAAGTTTAAAGAATTATAACTCTATTTCGCCAATAACGCAAACAAAAACCGCTTTAACAACCCAAAAACTCTACGCCTTTGAGCATTACGTCGTTAACCGTGTCGTTTACAAGAGAATACGTTATTATCTTGCCGTCGCGCTCGCATTTGACTATGCCTAAATTTTTGAGTAGCCGAAGCTGATGCGAAACCGTCGTCTGGTTTATTTCCAGAACGCGCGACAAGTCGGTCACGCACATCTCGGATATGGCGAGCGCCGACAACATTCTCACCCTCGTCGGGTCGGCAAACACGCCGAAAAAACAGGTGATGCTGTCCAAAACGTCACCCTCGGGCACATACTCTCTCACTAAGTCTTTCGTACGTCTGTCAAGCAACATCATATCCTGCATATCAGCCTCCTTACAACACAATTATAAGGGGTGATATGCGCCTGTGTAAATATAAGTTTTTAGCTTATATTGTCATAATCGAGAAATGTTTGTCACTTGCTTTCTATAGCCGTAACCTTATAACCCGCTTCTTCGACGACCTTCTTGATTTCCTCGTCCGAAACCTCGTCGCGGCTGCGGATTACGGCAAGATTTTTCTTTAACTTGACGTCCGCGGACACCACTCCGCTCACCGCCGAAAGCGCCTTTTCCACTCTTGCGGCGCAGTGGTCGCAACACATACCTTCGATTGTAACAAGCTTTTTCATATATCCGTCCTCACTTTGATTATTTTGTTCCGCCGCCTCGTCGGCTGTCGGTTTTTCAACCTTTAAATTTTTGTTTTTGTAGAGCAGCAATCTGAGCGCGTTGCACACGACAAACAGCGAACTCAAACTCATACACAGCGCGGCTATCATCGGGTTAAAGTAGAAGCCTACGGGCGAGAGCACGCCCGCCGCGACGGGGATCATAACCGTGTTGTAGAAAAACGCCCAGAATAGATTCTGCTTTATGTTGCGCACGGTTGCGCGGCTCAAATCTATCGCCGTATCGAGAGCGCGCAAATCGCCGCCGACAAGCACTACGCCAGCACTGTCTATCGCCACGTCCGTGCCGTCGCCTATCGCTATTCCCACGTCAGCCTGCTTTAATGCGGGGCTGTCGTTAATGCCGTCGCCGACCATTGCCACCGTTCCGCCCACTTTCTGCATATTTTCAACCGCTTTGAGCTTATCCTCGGGCATAACCTCGGCAACGAAGTCGTCAAGCCCCACTCTGTTCGCCACAGCCTGCGCGGCAACCTCGCCGTCACCCGTCAGCATTGCAAGCTTGATGCCGCGCGCCTTCAACAGCGAAATCGCCTCCGCGCTCGTCGGCTTGACAGAGTCGGTTACGGCAATTATTGCTATCGCTCTCTTTTCGTCCGCAAGAAAGGTAACCGTCTTGCCCTGCGCGGCAAGCTCTTCCGCCCTTGCGGATACCTCGCCCGAAATTTTAATTCCGTCCAAAAGCGCGCGGTTGCCAAGGCGGTAACGCACTCCGCCTACCTCCGCCGTCGCGCCCTTGCCGATAAGGTACTCGAAGCCGCTCGTTTGCTCGCCGCTTCCGCAGTACTCGGCAATACACTTTGCCAGCGGGTGGTTGGAGTTGCTCTCTATCCCGCCCGCAATTTTTTTCGCCTGTTCCTCGTCGAAGTCGAAAGTAATAAAATCGGATACGCGCGGTTTGCCCTCAGTTATGGTCGCCGTTTTATCGAGCAGTATGCAGTTGAGTTCGCGCGTTTTCTGCAAAGCGTCCGCGTCCTTGTACAGCACGCCCAGCGAAGCCGCCTTGCCCGTCGACGTCATTATCGCCACGGGCGTTGCAAGCCCCAGCGCGCACGGACACGAAACGACGAGCACGGAAATGGCGTACGTCACGCAGTGCGCGGGCACGAACGCGCCGTCTATGAGCATCCATACGGCAAAGGTTATGAGCGAAAGCACGGTAACCACGGGCACGAAAACGCCCGCGACCTTGTCGGCAAATTTTTGTATGGGCGCTTTGGACGCTCCCGCCGCCCTTACCATTTTTATTATCTGCGCAAGCGTGGTCTGTCCGCCCACTCTCTCGGCGCGCACCTTGATAACGCCGCCCGTGTTGACCGAAGCGGTCGTCACTCTGTCGCCCTCGGTCACCTCGACGGGCATACTCTCGCCGGTAATCGCCGACTTGTCGACAAACGAATGACCTTCGACAATCACGCCGTCGACGGGCACGTAGTCGCCCTGCATTACCACGCAGATATCCCCCGTCTTAACGCTCTTGACGGGCACGCTTTTTCTCTCGCCGTCCACCTCTATTGTGACCGTGTCGGGGGCGAGGCGGAGAAGCTTTTCAATCTCGTCGCCCGTCTTTTTCTTGGACTTTTCTTCCAGCCACTTGCCGATATCCACGAGCGCAAGTATCATTGCCGCGCTCTCGAAATACAGATGCGTCATACTGCCCACGGTTATTCCGAAAAACAGCAGTACCGTCAGCACCGCCGAATACAGGAAGGACACGCCCGAACCGAGCGCAACCAGTGTGTCCATATTGGGCACTCTTTTGAACAGCGCAACCGCTCCCCGCGTGAAATATTTATAATTTATTCCTATGACCGCACCCGCCAGCACGCATTGCGCCAACGCCGTCCATTTTAAGTTTTCGCCAAGCTCGATCAGGTGCGGAAGCCCCATAGAAATGAACATCAGCGGCGCAAGAAGGCACACGGATATTATAAAGCGGATAAAAAGCGCTTTATCTTCGTTTTTCGCCTTTTCCGCGGGGGCTTCGCCCTCCTCGTAAATGCCGTAGCCGAGGGATAGTACGCAGTCAATTACGGTTTGCTCGTCCAAAACGGCTTCGTCGAAGTCTAAGCGCAGGCTCTTGCCCATAAGGCTGACTTCCGCGCTTTTAACGCCGTCGAGCTTGCCTACCGCCCTCTCTATGCCGGACGAACACGCCGAACACGTCATGCCCGTTATATCGTAATTTTTAATCAAATTCAGTCACCTTATCTTAAAGATATTTTACCGTGTCTTCGAGCGGCTTGCGCTTAAAGTGTAAGCCCGCAGGTTTGCAATCCTCTTTCGGATAACCAAGCGGCAACAGCGCGATAATCTTTTCGTCGGCGGGTATGGAGAACGCCGCACGCACCTTTTCGGGGTCGAAATAACCCACCCAGCAGGAGCCTATCCCCAGCTCCCACGCCTGCATCATTGCGTGCGTGCAGACGATTGAAATATCTATATCGCCCGTGTTGTAATCGTCGGTGAAAGGATTTTTCCACTCTTCCGAAGTCTTCGAAGTAAATATTATTATCGTACTTGCGCCGAACGTGTATTTGGTTATTGCCGAGAGCTTGGCTATACCCTCCGCACTGTTTACCACGTACAGCCGCTGGGGCTGGTTGTTGCAAGCCGTGGGCGCCGCGTTTGCCGCCCGTAAAATTTCGTCAAGTTTCTCCTGCTCTACTTTTATGTCGGAAAACTTGCGCACCGAATAGCGTGCCTTAGCCAAATCTTTAAAATCCATATATACTCCGCCGTCAAAATATTCTTGATTTGAGTATATCATTTAATTCCTACCTTGTCAATAGGAATTAAACGCGATTAATTTTTATTCGTGACGATTTTTTATTGATATTTGCTCTTTTGAGTGGTATACTTAAACGGTAAGCGTTATTTGACGGAGGTTAGATTAAATGAAACACGCGGATATCAAGGCGATTGTTGCCAAACCCGAAGAATATTTCGACAAAAAAGTCACCGTATGCGGCTGGATTAAGAGCTACCGCGACAGCAAAAATATGGCGTTCATTGCCTTGAACGACGGCACTACGCTCAACCACTTGCAGGTGGTTATAGATAAGAACGTTATTACCGCTATCCCCGACGGAGCAACCCGCGCGGGCAGCTCGGTTAAAATCGAGG
>CAMWKX010000074.1 GCA_947174955.1 uncultured Clostridia bacterium
GGTAAGCATATAGCCGCAGTCACTGCCGATGCCGTCGGCAATTTGCTTTAAAGCTTCGAAATCGGTCACTTTATACAGCTTTGCCATAGCGTTTAAAACGCCCGCGACGTCGGCTGACGAACCGCCCAGCCCCGCGCCCATCGGGATATTCTTCCACACGGTAATGTCCGCGCCCGTACTGTCAAACCGCTTTACAAACTCCTCCGCAGCCTTTGCCGCGTTGTTGCTTTCGTGCGGGATAGCCTCGCTTCCTTCGCCGTGCATAGTGATTGAAATCAAGCCGTCCTTACGCTTTTTCGCCGTAATGACGTCGCACAAATCGATACTTGCCACAACGCTGTCTATCATATGATAGCCGCCGCTCACGCCCGCAATATCGAGAGTGAGATTTATTTTGGCATACGATTTTACGCGCACGGAGTTCATAGTACGATTATAGCATAACTTAACGCGGGTAGTCAACCCCAAAGGTCGACTACCCGCGCCTCACCGATATTTAATTTACTGCGCCTTTTTGGCTCTGTACACGATAATTCTTTCCTTGCCCGTCAACGGGAACGCAAGCTCCGAATTGCACGCGGACACCTCCGAAGGCGATTTTTTAAGCTTTTTGGATATATCCCACAGCCCGTCGCCAGCCGCTGGCAGGAATACCGACACCGCGCAGTCGTTGACTTCTACCGCATCGCCCTCTTCAATCTGCGTAAGGTATTTTACCGTGCTCTCCTCGCAGACGCACGCGCTTATTTTCAGCGTGGCTTCCGCTTCCGCTTCACCCTCAGCTTTAAGGCGTACGCTCACGCCGCTGACGGCAACGTCCCTGTACACCTTCTGTCCGCCCTCCGCAACGCCGTTGAGCACCACGGAGAAGGGCAGATTGACCTCGGTCGACTTAATTTCGCCGCCCTGCTCGTAGATAAGCACGGTATTGACCGCACCTTCGAGACAGCCCGTTTCGTAGTTGTACGCGCACTCCGCCTGAGGCAACGCCGCGGCAAGGAATTTGCAGTCGTAGCCAAGTTTGCTCTTGGTTGCAGCAAGTCCCGAAACGCGCTCGGTATACACCTTCACGTCCACGCAGCGGGGCATACACTCCTCCGCGTAGCCCAAAACCACTTCGTTCGTGTCCGAGAAAGCATCCACAGCCGCTTCTTCGCCGTGCTCGTCGGCAAACCAGCCGCTTAAAGAGAGGTTGCACACAAAGTTAATCTGGCACCTGCCTCTGTCCTCGTTGACGTTTGCGGTAACGTTCAGGTCGGTAATTTCGGCGTGAGTTGCCGCTCTGCGCCCCGCAGTGGCGTCGTCGTTAGGCACGGTGCACTTAAAGGGAATTACCCTTTCCAAGCAGACGGGGTTCTGCTCGCGCATTGCAAACAGCGAAAGGTAAATTTCGCCGCTCGTCTGAATTTCGCCCGTACCGCAGACGGAGGAAAGTACGACCGCCTTTGCGCACGGTATGAGCACGTCGACAACACCGTCGGCGTCGAAGTCGTCCTCGACCTCGCTCTCGCCCGTGAAGGTTACGACCGATGAAAAGCTTATCGTTTCCGTCTTGACGAACGCGCCCTCGGCACCGCCTATAAACGTGCGCTCGGAGCGGGCGTAAACGCTGATATCAGCCGAAATGATTGCGGCTATTACGAAGGACGAACCTTCGCGCTTGACCGTCGTCTTGTCGCAAACTAAATTGCACACGCCGTTCTGAGCGGGCGCAAGACAGTCGTCGTCGGCAAAGTGCGAGAATTCAGCGCCCTTCTGCATACGGCAGAGCTTGCCGCCCTCGTCGCAGTAGACGATAGTTAAAATGAGTTTGCCGCTGTAATTGACGCGTCCGGACGATACCTCGCACGCGACCGCGGAAACCTGCGGATATACCGCAATGACCTCCGTTATTTCACTCGACTGCGGAAATCTGCACTCGACAACGCTCTGACTTTCGATGCGCTTTAAAAGCTTATTACAGCCTTCTTGATTTTGAATGGGTTTCAACATATTACAGCTCCTTTTTGGTTACACGCTATAATATGTTGCGAACGGCTTATTTATGCGCCTTTTTCAGCCAAAGTTATAAATACTTTGCCGCAGAGTATCTCCGAATAGGAATACGCCGTCTTGCCGAGGAAATTTTTATCGAACGGCTCCACGGTGAATATCGAGGAGTATATACCCGAAAGGGTTGCAGGGAACGTCACAAACTTGTTGCGCCCTAAATTCAGCTTTACGTTCACCGCCTTTTTGTAGCAGTCCTGTATGTTACGCTTAATGGTATTTATGGTTATTTCCGGTTTAATCATATTACCATTTTTCCCCAAATCGGTAAAAATTATACTAAAAAAGGGAGGCTGTTGCCTCCCTTTAAAATCCTTAATTAAAACAAATCGTCGTCTTCGTCGTCCTCGTCCTCATCGTCGTCTTCGATGTCGTCGAGCGAATCGAGATCCTCGTCAAAGAAATCGTCCTCTTCCTCGGCGTATTCCTCTTCTTCCTCCTCGACTTCCGCAAGCTCTTCGGCGAGCTCATCCTCGTCAAGCGACAAATCTTCGCCGTCGTCGCCGATATAGTTTTTCCACTCCTCGTCCTGCTCGTCGTCAGGCTGAATATCGTCCTCGTATTCCGACTGTTTTTTGCACGCCTCGCACATCGTTTCGCCGAAGCGCACGTTGTTTATACCGCAAACGGGGCAAAGCTCCGCAATCTCGTTTTCCAACTCCTCGTCCAGTTCCTCGTCGTCAAGATCGGCAAACTGCAGTCTGCTGCCCTTCATTTCGGCGATACATACGTCGCAATATTCCTGCTTACCCTCTATTATGAAATTGAGGTCGCATCTCGGACATTTAATATATTTTGCCATATAAATCCCCCACGTTTATTCATTTCCTTTGCTGTAACATTATATTAGCATTTAAAAAGTTTGTAAACTGTTTTAATAAATTATTTTAGCGTTTTTTATAAAAATATTTACTTAAATTCGCAAAAAAACGGACAAGCCGATTTTTTCAGCCTGTCCGCTTGAATTTTTAATTACAGCCGCGCAATCTTACGCGTTTTCACCGTTTCCGTCGCCGTAAACGTCCATATCCTTATCGTCCGTCAAATCGACGTTGATAGCTCTGTCTTCGCCGCTTCCGCCCGTCTTTTTGCGCCAGATAAAGAAATATACGAGTATTACGCCGCCGCCGATTACCAGCATACAGCCTTCGGTAATGCCGAGAACCGTGCCTACCTTGCCGCCCGTCGAGAGCTTATCCCACCACGTCGACGTGTCGACTACGGGATATTTCTCCATATAATCGCTCTTGAAATGTTCTCTGAGCGCGTTACGGTCGTCTTCCGTCATTCTTCCGACTACCGAGTAGTAGTACTCACGGGAGTTGGCGTAAACCCTTTCGCCGTTGACTATTTTGCTGTTTCCCTCTTCCTGGTACTCTCCCCAGTCGTCGCCTGCGGCTGCCGCAAACTCCTTGTAAATCTTTACGGAAGCTTCGGAGTAAACGTACTCCTTATCCTTGCCTTCGATATCCACGTATGCGTTGACAAGCTTATCGATATAATCAACGTCACCGGTATAGAACAGATATTTGAGCGCGTTCGACAGATGTGCGTACGCCTTCGTGCCGTCGGCGTTTTCCTTTTCGTCGTACTCCTCTATCTTTTCGGTAACCGCCTTATACTTCTTGTTCAACTCGTCGATTTCCGTATTCGACATTATGCCGTCTTCGCCTTTAAGGTCGCACACCATAACGTAGTTGAAGTGTTCCATTGCGTCCGTTTCGCTTGCAAAGAACAGCTTGTCGCCTACGAATTCGGGCTTGTACCAGTCGCTGCACGCGTCCAAATCGAGGATTTTAACCGTCTTATAAGTCAGTTCGGGTTCCGACGTTGTGGGCAGTTTGGAGTAATTTTCTTCCGTACCGTCAATCGCAACCCTGTTAATCGTGTAGCCGTTGCCGCCGGTAACCGAATAGTACAAATAGGTATGGTCGCCTTCCTCTGCGATTTTGAGCATATTGCCTGCCGAGTCTTCGGTCACGTATAACGCGTCGCCTATCTTGCCGTCCTCTATCTTGCTCTTGGTAACGCCGCTGCCCGTCGCGTTGATTGCGTAAAGGTCGCCGTCGAGAGTTACGTACTCGTATTCGGTGGTAACGTTGCTGTTGACAAGCACGTCCTGCTCGCCGATTTTTTCCATAGCGTCCCAGCTGTCGTCAACCTTGCCGTCGTTATCAGTGTCGATATCTGCGGTTTTAAGAGTGTGGAAGGTAACGTTATTGTCGTTCGTCTGGCGCGTGTAGTAAAGCTTGCCGTCCTTGTACCACTTGAGAGTAAATTTAAGGTCTGCGTTTGTTACCTCGTACTTCTTATCGGAGTTGTACGCATAGTTAAACTGGTTGACGTCGCCCGAGTTGTATCTGAGCGTGCTTATACCGTCGAAAACGTACGAGCCGTAGTTGATATACCTGGTATCGCCCGCGTCAGACAAATCGTATTCGCGGGGAGTACTTGCGTCCGCTCTTACCATATAGAGCTGGTTGTATTCGTAGTTGGTGCCGCCGAGATACTGGGGCACGTTCATCGTGTAGTAAACGTAGGGGTTAGTCGCGTCGACCGTGTCGAACTTATAATCCGCAACATTATATGCAATAATCGTGTTCTTGCCCGTCGAGCAGTTTACCGAGTGAACGTTGGTTGCCGACGTGCCGTAAAGGTTCTCCGCAACAGCGTACAGAATATACACGTCGCCGCCCTCGGTCGGCTGTACGAAGCGGTAATCCACGCTGAGGGTTTCCGTGCTCCACAGAGCGCCGCTCGTATCCGAGCCGTCAAGCTTGGTGCGCTTGAATTCGAGAACGTTGTTCAATACCACGCCATTGGAGTTCTTGTCCGTCGAGGGCGTGGTGTAATAGATATAGCCGCCGTAAATATAGATACCCGCGTTGAGGTTGCCCGAGTCGGCGTAGACCGCAGAGGGTACGACCGTCTGCGTATTGGCGTAAGCGCCCGCAGCAAGATCGGTCTTCTTTAATCTCTGAACCGAACCCTTTAAAACAGAGCCGAAGGTGTTGTAATCCTTGTTGGAAACCTTGCCGTTGATAAAATAGACGTAGCCGTCGCTGTCGCCGCCCGTCTCGACGAGGAAGCCGCCGTTGGAGCTGACCGTCGTAGAAGTATCCTTATCGCCGCTCACTCCGCCCCATTTAGTTTTGCAGGCAGGCAGAAAAGCAATGGAAGCTGCGGAAATTGCCGCAACCGCCGCGCATATAATTTTAGTAAACCGTTTACTCATAAAATCTCCGTCAATGCCGCCGCTTTCCGGCGGCACGCAAAAAGATGGTTTTACACCTATACCAAATAATTATACAACAACGATAAAGTTTACGCAATAAAAAACGGCTGAATTTAGATAAAAATTACGGTAAAGGAGAATTAATTTTACGGAAAATTTCGAATTATTCAATCTTTTAAAACTGCTCGGCGGCATTTCGGCAAATCAGAATACGCAAAATAACGCCGACGAACCCGCCCCTGCTTCTCCGCCTTCCGCCGCCCCCGCGGGCGAGCCGCCCCGCCACAACTATATGGCGGACATTATCGAACGGCACGAGCGCATTTCTCAACGTGTAAAAAAATAGAAGGCGTGTCGCCTTTGCCAAGCCCTTTAATTGCTTAGATGTAAAACACGCCACAAAACAGCAAAACAAAAGCCGCGCGGCAAAGTTGCCGCGCGGCTCGGAGAGTACTTAATTACTTGACTAATCTAAGGTGTCTGGGCAGACCGTCAACCCACAGCGGTGTGATTTCCGACTGAATGAGCGGGCGGATATAGTGAATGAGTTCGGGAGTTACGTACGTGCCGTCCTCGTTAATCCATTCCGCGGGCACCTTCTTTTCCACGTTTGCAATGTCCGAAACGTTTGCAAGCTCGGTTATGCACATATAGGGGTCTTCGGAAACGCGCTTCAAGCAGGCAACCATACCCGTCTTGCCCTCGAACGCCGCCTTGACCGCCGCGCCCGCCGAGTTGAACGCCTCGGTTACGTCGATACGCGAAGTGATGTGCGCCGCGCAACGCTGCAAGGACGAAAGCTCGATTGCACGCGTCTTAACGCCGTACTTTTCGGCAACCTTGCCCGCAAGATAACGAGCCGTACCGGCAAGCTGTTTATGACCGAACGCGTCGACGTAGTCAACGTGGTCTGCAAGCTCACAGACGTATCTGCCGTCCGCAACCTTTACGCCCTCGGAAACGGCTATAACTATCGAGCGGTTCTCCTTTAACATTTCGCCCGTCTTCTTAACGAACGCGTCAACGTCGAATACGCGCTCGGGCAGATAAATCATATCCACGCCTTCGCAGTCCTCGCCACGCGCAAGAGCCGCCGCAGCCGTCAGCCAGCCCGCGTTTCTTCCCATAACCTCGATTACGGATACTACGGGGTAGTCGTAAACAAGACCGTCGCGGATAATTTCCTTGGTCGTAGCTGCTATGTATTTAGCCGCCGAGCCGTAGCCGGGCGTGTGGTCGGTGATTGCAAGGTCGTTGTCAA
>CAMWKX010000075.1 GCA_947174955.1 uncultured Clostridia bacterium
TCATTATTCTGCATTATTATCAATGACCTCGCTAAATTACTGTTTACCGTATAATCATTATAGCAAAATAAAAAAAGAAAAGCAAGGATTGCTTAATCCTTGCTTTATGCCCGGGGGAAATCAACGTAGAAAGTCGACCCCTCACCTTGCTTTGTCCTTACTCCGAAGTTAAAGCCGTGCTTTTGCAAAATCACTTTAACTATATTCAAGCCCAGCCCCGTGCCCTTGACGGGTCGCAGATGGCTGTCCTTGCTTCGGTAATATCTGTCCCAGATGTGCGCAAGCTCGTCTTCGTCTATTCCCTTTCCCGTATCACGGACGGCAAAATTGATGCGCTGCTCCTCCGCGTTATATTTGAGAGAAACGTAAATAGTCTTGTCCTCGCCCGTGTAGTTGACCGCGTTGGAGATGAGGTTGTATATGACCTGATAGACGTGCTCCTCGTCGGCAAGCGTGTACAGCTCCGCCTCCACGTCGACCATAATCGAATAGCCTTGCGTTTCCTGCAAGTAGCTGAATTTGTTGATTACGCCGTATAAAAGTTCGGTCAGATTGAACACCTTTTTGTTGACCTGTTCCAGCCCCGCGGTGATCTTCGACGCGCTTAAAATGTCGTTGACAAGCCCCGTCAGGCGGTCGGCTTCGTCTATGATTACGTCCAGATGCTTGTCCCTCTTTTCGGGGTCGTTGCCCGAAATTTCCTTTATCATAGACGCATACGCCTTAATCATCGTAAGCGGCGTTTTGAGGTCGTGCGATACGTTGGCAAGCAGTTCTTTGCGGAAATCCTCGCTCTTTTCGATCTCGTCCTTCATATAGTTGAGCGTGTCCGAAAGCCTGGCTATTTCGGCGTACTGCGCCGAGTTGAACTGCACGTCGTAGTTGCCCGCGGCAAGCTTTTGCGCCGTGCCCGAAATCTCCCTTAACGGTCCCGACAGCTTGTTGGCAAGCGTGTAGGAGATGAGGAACGCTATGACGAACGCCCCAAGCCCCACGATCAGCAGATATATCTCCATCTTCTTTACGAGCTCGGCTATGTGCGATATGGGATAGCGCACCAAAAGCTTGTACTGCGTGCCGTCGAGCGTTACGCACGCGGCGAAATTAAACGTCGTGCGGTTGCCGCTGCGCGAGTTGTACTCTGCCGTTTTGCCCTCCGCCCACTCGCCGAGGTTTTTATTCACAGCCTCGTAAACGGGTGCGATTTTCTCTTCCGCCAAAGCTATATACGGCATTTCGAGGTTGCCGTCCATATCGAAAATAAACACGTCAACGCTGTCGGAAAGCGCGTAGTCGGTAATCTTCTGCTCCACGTCCGCGGCGGTCAGATCGGGGTTGTTTATAGTCCCGAGCATATCGCTGCCGACCGAGCGCACCCGCCGCTTTGCCTGCGAGGTTACCGCGCTACCCAAAATGCCGTAACAGACGAGAGCTATTACGGCTATGACCCCCAGCGCGAAGAAGGTGAAATACCTCCACAAGATTACGTTCGTGCTGTTTATGGTTTTAAGTTTTAATTGTCGGGAACGCCTGTTTCCGTTCGCCTTTTCAGACCTCGAACTTATACCCCACACCCCTCAGCGTTACGATAAATTTGCGGTACTGCTTCAAGTTGGCGCGCAGCATCTTTATGTGCGTGTCGACCGTGCGGTCGTCGCCGTAGAAGTCGAAGCCCCACACGTCGTAGAGTAGCTTTTCGCGCGTGAGCGCAATACCCTTATTCTTTATAAAGTAAAATAAAATTTCGTATTCCTTGGGCGTTAAGTCAACCTTGTCGCCGTCGACGTACACGTTGCGCCCGGCGAAATCGACGGTCAGCCCCTCGAATGTCACCACGTCGCCCACCTCATCCCTCTGGTTTCTGCGCTTGGCTACGACGTTTATGCGCGCCATAACCTCCTTGGGCGAGAAGGGCTTGGTCACGTAGTCGTCTACGCCGATTTCAAACCCGAAAAGCTTGTCGTATTCTTCCCCGCGCGCGGAGAGCATAATGACGGGCACGTCCTTGAATTTCTTGATTTCCTTGACGGCGGAAAACCCGTCAAGGCGGGGCATCATCACGTCCATTAAAATTACGTCGTAATCGTCCGATTTGCACATTTTAACCGCCTGCATACCGTCCGCCGCCTCGAACGCCTCGTTGCCCTCGAACTCCACGTACTCCTTCAAAACGTTGCGTATCATATCCTCGTCGTCGACTATAAGTACTTTCACGGCTTCCGCCCTCCTTTATTACACTATAATTATAACGTATACGGGCAACGAAAATTTCATTTTCGTTTGCGGCATACGCCGCTTAGTTTTTTACAAAAACTGCCCTACGCTTTAATATGGCGCTCAGAAGCCCTTGCAAGCAAGCTTCTTCGCTTATATTATAAACTCCGTTGTGCAAATCTAAATGGCTGGACTATGAAAAATCAGTGAAAATTTTTAAAAAAGTGCAAAAAAGCGGTTGACAAAGCCGTTTTATAGTGGTATCATAACATTACGAACAAATGTTTTTTACGTGCAAAGAGCGGGTTTGCGCGCAAAAATTGTCAGGAGACGGATATGTTGGACGCGGAAAGACTTGCAATATTGACCGAAAGCGCCAAGTATGACGTTTCCTGCTCGTCCTCGGGTTCGAAACGGGCGAACGTGAAGGGCGGGCTCGGGAACGCTTCCGTCGGAGGGATATGCCACTCCTTTACCCCCGACGGAAGATGTATCTCACTACTCAAAATTTTAATGAGCAACGACTGCCAGTACGACTGCGAGTACTGCCCCAACAGGCGCAGCGCGGACGTTAAAAGGGCGAGCGTTACACCCGACGAAATCTGCGAGCTTGTAATCAACTTTTACAAGCGCAATTATATCGAGGGACTGTTCCTCTCCTCCGCCGTTTTCACCTCGCCCAACCGCACGATGGAGCTTCTCACCGACACGGTTATCAAGCTGAGGAAGATCTATAATTTCAACGGCTACATTCATTTAAAGGGCATACCGCACGCCGACGACGCGCTCATTATGCGGGCGGCGAAATTCGTCGACAGAATGAGTTTTAATATCGAGCTGCCGAGCGAGAAATCGCTCAAACTTTTGGCGCCGCAAAAGACGCGCGAAAGCCTTATTCTGCCGATGAAAAAGCTGAGCACGGCGCTCACTTACGACAAGGAAAACAAGGTGCGCAGGGGCGGCGTTATACCCGCGGGGCAGACCACTCAGATGATTATAGGAGCCTCGCCAGAGAGCGACGGACAGATACTGCGGCTGACCGAGGCGCTGTACCGCAAGATGGGTTTGAAGCGCGTTTACTACTCCTCTTACATTCCGGTAGTCGAAAGCCCTAAACTGCCGACAGTCGGCGCGGGGCTGCTGCGCGAGCACAGGCTGTACCAGGCGGACTGGCTTATACGCTTTTACGGATTTGACGTAAGCGAGATTGTCGGCGAGGGCGAAAACCTCTCCCCCGACTACGACCCCAAGTGCGCGTGGGCTATGCGGAATATGCACCTCTTCCCCGTGGAAATAAACACCGCGCCTTTGGAAATGCTCTTGCGCGTGCCGGGAATCGGCGCGCGGGGTGCGCAGCGGATATTGAGCGCACGGAGATTCTGCGCGCTCGACTTTGATAATCTTGCGAAAATGCGCATAATACTTAAGAGGGCGAAACACTTTATTACCTGCAAGGGCAAGTTTTACGGTTCGGAGAGCGGGAACGCGGTCAAAGCCGCGCTGATGCTCGAAGGTATTAAGGAAACACGTGAGCAACTGAGTATGTTTTCCTGCTCGTCGGTTGCGCTGAGCGCCCTTTCGGGTGAGATATGACGTATTATCTGGTGGACGGAAGCGAGGACTGTTTTTACACGGCGGTGTTTGACGCGTACAAGAATAAAGACTGCATTATAACTTCGGAGCGCGACGTACAACTTGGTTTGGGCTTCGAAGTTTTCGACGTGGTTACGGACGAAAATAAGGCGGAGCGCGTAAGGGCGAAAATAAACGCTCTCGACCGCGGCGCGGCGGAAGATATATCTCTGCTTTTAAAGAGCAACGCCTCGCTGAAAGAAAACGTTGCCTTCGAGTATATAAAGCTGATAATTTCAAACGGCGGCGCGGTGCGCGCAATGCAAGCCAACCCCACCGTTATAGAGATGACGCAAATCCGCACTCGGGTGTACGGCGAGGCGCACAAGCTAAAAGGTTTTCTGCGGTTTATGGAGAACGCGGACGGCGTTATGTACGCGCCCTACTCCCCCGACAACGATATAACCGATATCTTGGCGGTGCATTTCGCGGCGCGCTTTAACGGTCGTCCGTTTGTCATACACGACATAAAGCGCAAGATTGCCGCGATGTACGACGGCAACGAAATTGTTATGACCTACGCGGGCGACGCGGAGATTTATCTTTCCGAATACGAGGACTATTTTCAGAACCTCTGGAAGCAGTACTATAATTCCGTGAACATTGCAAGCCGCCCGCACGAAAAGCAGATGCGCGGCTATATGCCCGTCCGCTATTGGAAATTTTTACCGGAGAAGCGGTGAGCCACCGCAGGGCAAGTCCTTTAATTACTTGCACTGTAAACAAACTGACATCAACAAAACGAAAAGCGCCGTTCGGCGCTTTATCTTTTTACAAATCTATATCAAACAATTCATTAGCATTAATTTTAAATATTTCCAACAATTTATATATTTCTTCGACATTCGGACTTCTTCTACCCTGTTCCCAATTCCCATAAGTACTTAAAGCCACACCTAATCTATCGGCAACTTCGTTTCTGCCCAAATTTGCCTCAATTCTAATTTCTTTTAATCGTGCCGCAAAAATTTTCGCATAACTATTTTCTTTATCCATAATTAAATTTTACCAAGAATAAGTCAATTTGACTTGACTTGGGTCAAAATGACTTATATAATTAAGTCATAATGACTTATAAGGGGTATCACTATGGAAATAAGTTCAATACTTTATATAATCGAGGACGCTTATTTTGACAGATGGTTAAATAAAATTGCGAAAACCGACGAAGGCAATCACCATAAAACTATGCTTGAATGCGAAAAACTTCTGAAAGAAAAAGTTGCGGACAAAAATAAGGAAATACTTAACAAATATATTTGTTCGGCAGACTGCTATTATGAAATAAGACTTTTTGAAATGTGTGAAAAAGTTTTGCACGAGGGCATTAAAATAGGTATGGACATTCAGAAAATCATATCGGAACAAATAAATTAGCGCCGCCCGGCTGTATGCCGCGCGGCGCTTAGTATTATTGAGATTAAATGATTTGCCTGCGGGGCACCCGCCTTGGCTGAGGCGCCACGCCTCTTTATAAATCGTCAGCATTTAAAGGCGGTTCGCCGTCGTTGCCCTTGGTAAACTCGTCGTCGTTCCTGCCGCTGTTGAATTCGGGATAAGGGTCGGAATTGTTTGCCGAGCCGCTTGCCGCGCCGTTCTGCGTGCCGTAGCCTGAGCCGAACGCACTGCCTCCGTTATTGTTGAAGCCCGCTTGCTGATTAAAATTCTGCGCGTTTACGTTCACATTGCCGTTTTTCTCGTCAAGTATGCGCAGATAGAACGCTGCGCGCGCCGCGCTGTGATAGGGCGTAATCCACAGGAACAAAATACCCAGGGTCAGGATGCCCAGTATGTACCAGCCGATAAAGCTTAAATCGAGGCAGAACAGTCTCCACTTGTTGCCCCTCATAAGCTCGATGGACTGCAAGCGCGCCGAGTTGGGGTCGGTCGAGGGATTATCCGCGAGAATATACGTACTCATAGAGTATGCGTACGATTTGATTATTCCCGGGATTATGAACAGCAGCGACCACAGGAAGATAAACAAGCCGTTTAAAAGATTGAGCAAAAACGCGCTCATAAAATTCTTGAAGCCGTCGAACATATTCGATATTTCCGCACGCTCGCCGCGCACAAGCTTTAAATAGCAAATAGCCATACCCAGTCCGAGCGGTCCCGAAATTATGAGAGACACGATTGCGCCTACGCCGAAAAACGACGACGCTCCTGCGCACGCGCTGGCAATTACCGACGCGATTATCTCTATAAGGACGAACGTCACCCAATTGCCCGAAAGCATATTCCAGGCACTGCGTCTGAAATCTTTTGCAAACATATTCTTATTCTCCGTGATATTTTATTTGCCGAGCTTTGCCGCGATATTATCGAAAAAGCTCTGCAGATAGTTGTTTTCTATATCCTCGATTTTGCCCGCGTCGGCGGCGGCCGTAAGCGCGCTGTCTACGGGCACTTTGGCAACCGCGGGTATGCCGTACTCCAATGCGAGCGCGTCAGCCTGGCTTTCGCCGAAAATGCTCATCTTTCTGCCGCAGTCGGGACAAGTGATATAGCTCATATTTTCGACTATACCCAATATAGGTATATTCATCATATTCGCCATATTTACCGCTTTCTGCACAATCATTCCCACAAGATCCTGCGGCGTGGTTACTATAATTATGCCGTCTAAGGGAACGCTCTGGAAGATTGTCAGCGGCACGTCGCCCGTTCCGGG
>CAMWKX010000076.1 GCA_947174955.1 uncultured Clostridia bacterium
AGAGAAGTTGAAGTTCGCTATCCGTGAAGGTGGCAGAACGGTTGGTTCCGGCGTTATCGCTAAGGTTCTCGGCTAATTCAAATTAAGTAAATAAAAAGAGGTGTTGCAAAACACCTCTTTTTTTTGCTATACTAAATTTACGGAAGGCGGGACAAACGCGTATTAAAAGACGTTTATATTTTGTAATAACTTCTGCGTGGTAAGGTATGAAAGGTTTTAAAAAATATCTGAAATTTATATTTGCGGCTTTTGCGTGCGTTTGCGCCGTGCCGTGCGCGGTATCTCCCGTGTTTGCCAATTCGGGGCACGTCTACGAATACGGCGTGACCAGCTCGGGCGTGGTCGTACGAAACGAGCAAAGCGTGCTCGCCGTCGAGAGCGAAAAGCTCACCTTCGATATACACGGCTTTCCCGATTACCCCGATATTAGCGGGTACGACTCTACGGTTACGGCGGAGTACAAATTTGTAAACACGTCCGAAAACACCGTGACGACGTCGATGGCGTTCCCGATAGATCCCGACCCGCATTGCAGCGGCGAGGCACTGCCGCCCGTGATTTGCGTCAACGGCGAGGAGGTCGCGGTCGAAACGCACCATACCTACGGCTTGTACAGTAGTTTCTACTACGAAGTCAAATATATTTACGACGGTTTTTACGAGGACGAATTTTACACTCCCGACACGAAGGTGACCGAGATTACGGTGGAGGTCGGAACAAAAAGGAAAGACTCCATAAAGCTGACCGGCAAAGTTACCTGCGGCGACGGCGCGCGCTATATGGCGGGCGGCGGTCACCCGGAGAACACAATATCTTTTTATCTGAACGGTTACAGCGATTACAACAAAAGAGCATCCTTTTACGTGTTCGGCGACGCCGACGAGTTTGCTGCCGAGTGGAGCTGTGCGGAGTACAAAGATCACTTATTCAGACCGGGAGAATACGTACCCTGCAGCCGCAGCGTGACGGTAACCAAGACGCGCGAGATGACCTTAAAGGAGTTTGCGCTCGAATACAGGGAGCAGGACAGTGTTGTGAGCGAGACCGACTGGTACAACGCGGTCGTAATGCAGCTGGGCGACGAAAAGGACACGGGCTACGTCTACCGCGATTTATACGAGGATAACTTTACCCGCTGGTATCTGTACGACGTGACCGTGGGAGCCGGGGAGAGCGTTACGAACACCGTGACCGCGCAGATATTCCCTACGAGGAAAGAACAGTACAGCCCCGACGTGTATATTTACAGATATTATCTCTCGCCCGCGCAAAGCTGGAAGAGCTTCGGCACTCTGGAAATCGAAATAAACACCGATAATTATCTGACCCTTACCCCCTCGTTGAGTTTTACAGGAAAAGAGGGCGGTTACGTTGCCAAACTTGACGGACTGCCCGAAGGCGAGCTTGCTTTCGCGCTCTGTACTGACCCCGATCCCGAGTTGGAAAACGGCGGCTTAATAATATTGATAGTCGTGATAGTTTTAATTGTGCTTGCAGGATTGGCTTTCACGCTCGGTCCCGTTATAGTTGCAATCGTGTATCTCGTTAAATCGAGAAAGAAAAAGCGGTGAGCCACCGCGGGCAAGTCCTTTAATTGCTTGCGCGGCAATCCAACTTAGTCACTGTAAAACAAAAGCCCCGCGGCATTGCCGCGGGGCTTTAATTTATTTTTCGCTATAAAATTTACACTTGTCTTTCAGCGTGCAGTTAATGCAGTCGGGGCGTTGCGAGTGGCATACTCTGCGCCCGTGGTAGATAAGCCAATGGTGCGCCTTCGACCAGTCGGATTGCGGGATAACCTGTTTAAGCTGTTCCTCGACCTTAAAGGGGGTGTTCGCTTCGGCAAGTCCTAAACGGTTGGAAACGCGGAAAACGTGCGTGTCAACGGCGATTGCGTCGCCGCCGAACGCCACCGACCAGACGACGTTCGCCGTCTTCTGACCGACCCCCGCAAGACTTTTGAGCTTGTCGAAGTCGGAGGGAACTTCGCCGCCGAACTTTTCGACTATATCGCGCGAGGCGGAAAGAATGTGTGCCGCCTTGTTATGATAGAACCCGCAGGAAAATATGTATTTTTCCAGTTCCTCCTGCGTTAATTCGAGCATAGTAGCGGGTGAATTGTGTTTTTTGAAGAGTTCTGCGGTAACTTTGTTTACCCGTTCGTCGGTGCACTGTGCGGAAAGTATAACCGCAACAAGCAGTTCGTAGGGCGTTTTGAATTGCAGTGCGGGGCGCGCGTCGGGGTACAGCCGCGCCAGCTCTTTTAAAATTTCGTCGTTGGTATTCATAACCGTATTTTATCACGGCTCGCGCGGGTAGTCAACCAGCGCGAGCCGTGAGCTTCAAAAGCCTTTGATATAAATTTTTCCGCCGCGGAAATCTATGCGCATATATCCGTAAAAGGAAGAGTAATTCATTCCTGCAATGACGTTTTTAACGCGCGACGCCGCCGAGGCCGAAAATTTAAGCGACAGCCCGCAACCGACGTTCGCTTCCTTGGGCGTGTTGATAAGCTGCGCGGGAATATTTAAAGCCCTCAATTTGGTCATACAGTCTATCGCCTGAGAGCGTGAGCGAAAGATAGCCAACATATCTGCCATTGTTTTTTCCTTCGTTGAACATTATTTTGTCGGTACACTAATATAATATGAAAGACGGTTTGAGGAGGGTGTATATGATTTATTTCGACAATGCCGCAACGGGCGGTTTCAAGCCTGACGGAGTGCTCGCGGCGGCAACGGCGGCAATGAAAACCTGCGCCAACCCCGGCCGTAGCGGTCATAAGCTCTCGCTTGCGTGCGCCGAGCGGGTGTACGCCGTCCGCAATATCCTGGCCGAATTTTTCGGCGCGCCGTCTCCCGACAGAGTGGTGTTCACGAAGAACTGCACCGAGGCGCTCAATATCGCCATATTCGGCATTTTAAAAGAGGGCGACAAGGTCGTTTCTACGGTTGCCGAGCATAACTCCGTACTGCGCCCCCTGCATTATCTCGAAAGCAAGGGTGTGAAGGTGGAGCTTGCGCCCCTTAACGAGCGCGGTGAAATCGACGTCGAATACCTCGTTAACGCGGCGCAGGGAGCAAAGGCGGTTATAGTCACGCTCGCCTCCAACGTGACGGGCACTGCGCCCGACGTTGCCGCGATAAAGCGGGGAATCGCACCCGAAACTTACCTTATCTGCGACGGCGCGCAGGCGTGCGGACATCAGAAAATCGATATTTCCGCGTCAGGAATAGACGCCCTCGCGGTGGCGGGGCACAAGGGTATGCTGGGCATACAGGGTAGCGGCGCGCTCGTATTTTCCGAGCGGTTCAATCCGTCGCCTTTGACGTTCGGCGGCACGGGCAGCGAGAGTATCAATCTGAATATGCCCGACTTTTACCCCGACAGGTTGGAGAGCGGCACGCTGTCCTATCCCGCGATAGTATCGCTGGGCGAGGGCGCGCTGTACCTTAAAAACCATCTGCACGAAAACCGCGACAGACTGCTGTACTTAACCGACCTTATGCTCGGCGGCCTGGGCAAAATCGACGGTATCAAACTGTATTCGCAGTCCAATCATTACGGCATAGTCGCGCTTCAATTCGAAAATCTGCAATCCGAAATGGCGGCGTACCGCCTATCCGAGGAGTACTCGATCTGCGTGCGCGGCGGACTGCACTGCGCGCCGCTTATGCACAACGCGCTGTCGTCTGACGGGTTGGTGCGCGTTTCGCTTTCGGCTTTCAACAATGAAAGGGAGGTGGATTATTTCTTACGCGCGGCGGAAAAACTCGCGCAAGGGTAAAGCCCTACCTGTTCATAAGTCCTGCAAAAATTGCGGGGCTTTTATTTTTTATATCGATTTGAGCTTTTGGATAATCTGGCGCAGCTTCTGCCGCTTAAAGCCGTCCAAAAGGGGCGCTAAGGTGTTGTAAAAGTTGTCTAAGTCGGCGTTGGTCAGCGTTCCTTCCCGCTTGCCCTGTTCGGCTTGCGCGATTATGGTCTGCAAAATCTGCCCCTCGCTCTTGCCGTTGAACGCCTTCGCCATCATTGCCGCCATATTCACCGTCTGATTGTAGTTGTCACTGCTCCCCGACTGCGCACCGGTTGCATCGGTCGCACTGCCGCCGCTTTGGGTATACGATTTAAAGTCCTTCATAATTTCCCCCGCATATAATGTAATAAAGCCGAAAAAGGCTCTATACAGTTTATGACGGAGGTCGACTTTATGCAACTACTCGTGCTTGTGCTGATGCTGATGATGTCGGGCAAAAACACGAATATAAAAGAACTCAAACCCATTTTAGAGGAGTTCGGAGGGGGACAGGCGGCGGAAGCTTTCAAGCAGGCGGAGGAGCTTTCGGGTATGATTTCGGCGGTTCAGTCGCTTGCCGCTATGCCGCAACAGCCTTCCCCGCCGCCCGCCGAAGAGTGCCCGCCGAGCGGCGGCTATCCGCTTGCACCGATAGCCAATATCGCTGACGAAAGAATTACATATTGCTTATCGCGTTACATAGCTTTGGGGGAATGAAAGTAAATCTTGCATTTTGCGGCGCGTTGTGATACAATAAAAATATGAAAATAGGAATATCCACTGCGGCGCTGTTTCCCGAAAAGCACACGGAAGAGGCGGCGCGCATAATTAAATCGCTGGGCGCGGAAGTGGCGGAGGTTTTCTTTTCCACCTTCTACGAGTACCGCCCCGAGTTCTCCAAGGCGCTCGCACCGCAAATCGAGGGGTTAAAGGTCAACTCGGTACATACCGTGCCTCTCAATTTCGAGGGCAACTTTTTCAATCCCACGCGTAGGGTGCGCGGCGACGGCTTCTACTGGCTCGACCAGCTTGCGCGGTCGGCGCAGCTTTTAGGTTGCGAAAATTACACCTTCCACGGTTTTATGCGCGCGGGCAATATGCGCGACGATATGCGGTTTATCGGGGAGAGGATAGCCGAGGCGCACTCTTTTGCGGCGGGCTACGGCGTCAATTTATGCCTGGAAAACACGGCATATTATGCGTTCAACCGCCCGTCGTTCTTCAAAGAGGTCAGAAATTACTGCCCCGATCTGTACGGCGGTTTCGATTTGAAGCAGGCGCGGCGGAGCGGGTATCCCTGGCAGATGTATATAGCCGAAATGTCGGGCGCGATTGCGTACGTGCATATCTCCGATATGGACGAAAACGGAAAAATGTGTCTGCCGGGCAAGGGTATTTACGATTTTTCGGAGATTTTCAAGCGGCTTAAAGGCGCGGGCTTCGACGGCAACGTTTTAATCGAGGCGTACCGCG
Source organism: uncultured Clostridia bacterium (assembly GCA_947174955.1). Classification (GTDB taxonomy): domain Bacteria; phylum Bacillota; class Clostridia; order Christensenellales; family Borkfalkiaceae; genus Coproplasma. The sequence goes on from CAMWKX010000076.1 coordinate 5,270, forward strand.
GCGATTACGGCGGCTTTGACGAGCTGAAAGAGAGTATGGACTTTCTGAAAGGGATTGAGGACAAGCTGAAATGAAGAAGATAATCAGTGCCTGCCTTTTGGTTTTAATATTGTGCTGTTCCTTTCTTTGCGGGTGCGTGGGCGGCGCGGGGTGGTTTACTTCCTCGAAAAAGACGCGTGAAAAGATTGACGGAATGGAGGATTATCTTGCATCTCCCGAAAATTACTTCATCGTAGTAACGCGGTACGAGGAACAGCCCGGATCGTCCTACAATGTTATAAGCAAGGCGTTGTATCTGTACACGGACGGAGGCGTTTGCTATTACGAGTTGGATTACAAGACGGGCGGCGCGGCTCACTATCAGGGAGGCGTTTTAAAAGAATACTACGACGGCAAGGAAACGGTTACCGAAGGCGGCAAAACTTTCGCGGACGACTGGGATAAAACGGTTATCGAAGTTATGCGCAGCGAGCTTGCCAAGCCGGTGCAGGGTAAGCAGAAGGGTTATCATTATCTGTTTTTCAATTACGATAAAGTGTTTTACGTTAACGATACGAGCGTGAGCTTCGAAGGCGTTGAGTTTACGGGCTTTGTCGTCAGTTTCCAAGCGCATAAGGACGCGCCGAAATACCGCGACTACGAGCTTAAACTTATGAATCCAACGCTTTCATACGAACTGTACGACAATATTTCGGGGATGACGCCCGAATACGTCGCACAAAGGTACGAATATTTCAGAGATTACGGACAGAGTTAAAAAATAATTTTCAGCCGCCCGCGGCGCAATTTTGCGCCGCGGGCGGTAAACTTTTAGTTAAAATATATCATATAATGAAAAGCGGTCACAAACGGCAAAAAAGTTTAAAAAATAAAAAAATTTTTAAATTTCTGCTTGACATATCATTTACCTTTTGTTATTATATAAAAGCTGTCGACTGTGACAGCACGGTTTTTCTTTAAGGAAAATCGTCGAAAAGTCCTGCTTTCGCAAGGATAACGAAGATTGACAACTGCATAGAGAAGAAGAAAAAACAAGTACAAAAGGCAATTTTA
>CAMWKX010000077.1 GCA_947174955.1 uncultured Clostridia bacterium
TGCTCTACCCTGACCTACTTCGGGTAAATATTTTTGAATTCCTGCTGGGCGCATCCGACTACTTCGACTTTTTTATTGAAAATAATGGAGCGCGTACTCGTCGTGCCCTGGTCAAGTGATAAAACGTATTTCATAAACATTATTTTATCACAGAGCGGCAAACGTGTCAATAACCAAGCCGCCCCGCCGACAAGTCGGCGGGGCGGCGATAATTATTTAATTAAAGCAGTTCTAAGCGCGTTACATACCGCAATCAACATTACGCCGACGTCGGCGAAGATAGAAATAATCAGCGGGAACGAAGGTATCGCAATGCTCAAAGCCATAATCGCAAACTTGACTACAAGCGAGCCGACGATGTTTTCCACCACTATTCTGCGCGTGCCCTTGGCAATCTTTCTCGCCTTGGGCAACATTTTCAGATTGTCGGATACGAGCACGATATCGCTCGCCTCGATAGCCGCATCGCTTCCCACGCGCCCCATCGACACCGCACAGTTTGCAACCGTCATTACGGGCGCGTCGTTTATACCGTCGCCCGCGTAAATGAGCCCGCCCTGCGCCTTTAACGCCTGAGCCCTTTCGAGCTTCTCGTCGGGCAACAGCCCTGCGAAAACTCCGTCCAGTCCAAGCTCTTTGGCAACTCCGTCGGCGCGCGCCGCGTTGTCGCCCGTAAGCATATACGCGCCCGCAACGCCGCCCTTTTTCAGTTCGGCAATCGCCTCCGCCGCGCCCTCTTTTATGCGGTCGTCAATCTCGATAACCCCAACATATGCGCCGTCCAACGCTATATACACGAGCGTAGACGCGCTCTCTTTGGCGGTAAATTCAACGTTGTTTTCACTTAAAAGCTGAGCGTTGCCGCACAACAGAACCTTGCCGTTTACCGTGCAGGTCACGCCTCTGCCCGCCACCTCCTTCGCATCCTCGGCAGCGTATGGAGTTTCCACTTCCTTAAAAGCCGCGGCTATGGGGTGGGACGAGAATTTTTCGGCACAGGCGGCAAGCTTCAACGCCTCTTCCGACGAATAAGACTTTACCGCGAACACGCCTTCCGTCAGTGTGCCCGTCTTGTCGAACGCGGCAACCGTCGCCTTTGCAAGTTCGTCTATACAGGTGGAGCCTTTGACCAAAATGCCGTCTTTCGCGCTTCTGCCTATGCCGCCGAAATATGCGAGCGGCACGGAGATAACCAGTGCGCAGGGGCAGGAAATTACCAGGAAGGACAGCGCCTTGTAAATCCAGTCGGAATAGATTGCCCAGGTATACGCACCAGCTACGGCGCAGATAATCGTGGGCACGATGCCCGCCACGATAAGCGCGGCAACCACTACCGCGGGGGTGTAATACTTTGCAAACTTGGTAATGAATTTTTCGGGCTTAGCCTTTTTGGCTGTCGAGTTTTCAACGAGCTCTAAAATTTTGGAAACCGCGGAATTTTTGTATTCGCGTATAACCTCGGCGGTAATAACACCCGAAATATTTATTGCGCCCGACAGTATTTCGTCGCTCGCCTTGACCTCGCGCGGCATAGCCTCGCCGTTAAGGCATTTCATATCGAGTGCCGTTTCACCCGACAATATGCGGCAGTCGACGGGCACTTTCTCGCCCGCTTTTATCAATATTTTATCGCCGAGCGCAAGGCTTTCGGGCGCGACTATAATCTGTTCGTCGCCCATTATAAGCGTTGCCGTATCGCTCTTTAAATCCATAAGGCGGGTTATGGAGCGGCGGGACGAACCGACCGCAACCGACTGCAACAGCTCGCCTATGCGGTACAGAAGCATTACCGCGACGCCCTCGAAAAGACCGTCGCCCGTCGTTATGCCCAGCACCACCGCGCCGACCGAGGCAATCGTCATCAGAAAGTTTTCGTCGAACACTCTGCCCTTTGCAATGTTGCGCACGGTGTTCCATAAAACGATATAGCCCGCCGCCGCAAACGCCACGCCGTACAGCGCGTAGATAACGTAAGTTACCGCGCCGCCGAGCTTTAAAAAGTCGAGCACAACCGCGGGAATAAAGAACACCGCGGACACGATAACGGCTATTATGTCGACAAGGTTTTCCTTAAAAACGCTCTTCTTTTTGCCGCCGCCCTCTTCAACGATTTTAACGTCCTCGAAGTGGGTTATGCAGTACACCGACTTGTCGTACGCCTCGCGCGTGCCCGCCTTTAAAATTACGGTCATATTCATAAAATCAACCGTCGCGGAAACGCCGTCAATTTTGTTCAGCTCCTCTTCGAGCTCCCGCGCGCAGTTGGCACAGCACAGATTTGCAATCTTGATTTTCTTGCAGTCCGCCGCAACCTCTTTCACACTTTCTTCGCCGCCCTCTTCGCCGACGATTTTCGCGTCCTCGAAGTGATTACAGCAGTATAGTGCGGGGTCTATCGCGTTTTCTGCGCAGTCGAGAATGACTTTCCCGCCTATAAAATCTACGGTTGCACTCGCAACGCCCTCTATCTTATTCAGCTCCTCTTCAAGCTCCCTCGCGCAGTTGGCGCAGTCCAAACCTTCTATTCTGTATTTCTTAATCATTGCAGTTCAAATGCTCCTTTGCCACCGAAATCATCGTTAAGATATGCCCGTCGGCAATCGAATAAATTACCTGTTTGCCCGCGCGGCGGCACTTTATTATGCGGTGGTCTTTAAGGGTTTTGAGCTGGTGCGAAACCGCGCTCTGATTGCCGCCCACCGCCTGCGTTAAGTGCTCTACGCACAGTTCGCCGCAGGATAACGCCAGAAGTATTTTGAGGCGCGACGGCTCGCTTATCGCCTTGAACCGCGCGGCAAGCTCGTTCAAATCGTCCTCGCACGGCATACTTTCAAGTGCGCAGCGCATATGCTCCTCGTGTTCCGTTTTTTCCTTTATACTGTCTTGCATAACTCTCCTCCCCCTTTCATTATATGCTTTCGGGGCTTAACTTATGAATTGTTATTCATATGATAATATATTGTTTTGTACTTGTCAAGCGTTTTGCAACAAAAAAACGGCCGCGATTTTCGCGACCGTTTTTTTGTTAGATTTAAAAATTATTTTTTAAGTGCGCCCGTAATACCTGCACCGCCTGCGAGCATACCGAAGATTGCCGTAAGCCAAAGTCCTGCCGCGGGCGAGGTTTTCGCACTTGCAATACCGATATCGGCTTGATATTTGTCGCAGAAGGTATAGGTCGTTATAATCGCTACGACAGCGCAGATAACGGTAAGAGCCGCAAGACCTACTACTACCCACTTCATTACGCTGATATCAACAAACTTGGAAGCAACGTAAGCAATTGCGGTAAGAATTGCAAGCACAAGCGTTATGTAAGCGAACGCCGCCATTGCACCGTAGCCGTCAATTCCGTCTTTAGCGTCGCTGTTAGCTTTTGCCCAATCCGCAAGCTTTGCAGTCTCTGTGTTTGAACCGCCGCCCAACAAACCCGAAGCCGTTGTCGTAGTAGACGTCCAATCGATGCAAACGCCTACGATTACCATAATTACGCTCACGGCCAGAACGCCGAAAAGAATGAGCGTAATCAAGTCAAGTTTCTTGTTTTTTGCCATAATTTTAACTCCTTTCAAACATTTTATTTTATGCAAATATTATATATACTTTATCATAAAAATGTCAACGCTTTTATACAGTTTTTATTATAATTGAAATCGATTTACCTTTAAATCAATTGACAACCACGCACACGTTTTGATAGAATAACACTCGCAAACTCAATAACTTACGCAGAGATGGCGGAGCGGTACTCCGTGACGCTCCGCGAATTACAAACAACTCAATAACTTACGCAGAGATGGCGGAGCGGTCGAACGCGGCGGTCTTGAAAACCGTTGATGGGCAACTATCCGGGGGTTCAAATCCCTCTCTCTGCGCCAAATCCCGCCGCACACTTATCACGGCGGGAAAATCTTTAATATAAGGAGCATTTTTACAAATGAACGACGATTTACAGTGCGTGTACCTGTCTGAAGAACAAATCGGGGAAAAAGTCAAAGAAGCGGCGGCGTGGCTTGACGAACGCTTCAAAGGAAAAAATCCGCTCTGCATAAGCGTGTTAAAGGGCAGCGTAATGTTTTTCTGCGACCTCGTGCGCGCTATGGAAACTCCCGTGCAGATCGATTTTATGACAATCTCGTCTTACGGCAAATCCACCCAAAGCTCGGGAATGCCCAAAATAGTAATGGATCTGGCGGCTTCCGTCGAGGGGCGCGACGTAATTCTGGTCGAAGACATCGTTGACAGCGGCAACACCCTTTATAAAATGCGCGACCTGCTCGTAGGGCGCGGGGCGAAATCGTTTACCGTAGTAACCCTTTTGGACAAGCCGTCGCGCAGAAAGGTTGACATAAAAGCCGACTTCTCCTGCTTCGAGGTTGAAGACGAGTTCATAGTAGGTTACGGTTTGGACTACGACCAGCAATACCGCAGTCTGCCCTATATAGCGATTTTAAAGCGCGAAGTTTACGAAAAATAAGAGGTAAAATTATGGATATGCAAAAGGAAGAAACAGGCGAAAGCGGCGAGCTTACGCCCGTAAGAAAGGTAAGCAAATTAGACAAGTTTTTCGGCATAACCGCGAGCGGCAGCAACTTTAAAACCGAAATCATCGCGGGCGTTACCACCTTTATGGCAATGGTATACGCACTGCTCGTCGTGCCGGGTATGTACGAGGTCGGCGGCGCGTTCCCCCACGTATCGTTCAACGCGGTGTACATAGCCACGGCTCTCGGCGCGATAGTCGGCACCACCCTTATGGCGCTGCTTGCCAAGATGCCGCTTGCGCAGGCTTCGGGTCTGGGCGCCACCGCATACGTTACGGGCACTCTTTTGGGAGCAGGCACCGGCTTAACCTACGCAAACGCGATGATTTTCGTACTTTTGGACGGCGTCATATTCGTTCTGCTTACGGCGACGGGACTGAGAAAAAAGATTTTGAAAGCCATTCCCGAAGAGGTTAAAATTTCGATACCCGTAGGCATCGGCTTCTTTATCGCGCTGATAGGTCTTAAAAATTCGTCGTTAGTCGTTTTCCCCGCAGGCGGCATAGGCTTTACCTCGTTCAACCTTTTAAGCGGCAAAATAACCTACCTCGGCAGCATAGCGTCCGTGCTTACGCTTGCCGGCGTAATAGCGATTGCCGTACTCAGCCACAAGAAGGTTAACGGCGCCATATTATGGGGTCTTTTGGGCACTGCGGCGCTCTACTTCGTCTTTGCCGGGTTGGGCTGCGCCTGGAAAGATACGGACTGTCTGGATATGTTCAAGGGCATTACTTTCGACTCGCCGTTTACGGCGTTTGCCGACTGGGGCAAGGAGTCGGTCGGACAGGTATTTGCAAACGGCTTTAACTTCGGCGGGTATCTGAAAGAGCACAACTCGGGACAACTGGTAGTGCTGATTATCACCTCCGCGCTTTCCCTCTGTATGGTGGATATGTTCGATACGCTCGGAACGCTGTACGGCGCGTGCTCCAAGGGTGGGCTTATCGACGGCGAGGGCAATCCGCTGCGTATGAACCAGTGTATGCTTTCGGACGCGGTTGCAACCTGCGTCGGCTCGGTCTGCGGGGCGACGACCGTCACAACCTACGTCGAGGCGTCCTCGGGCGTTGCGGCGGGCGGAAGAACAGGCTTTGCCGCTCTCGTTTCGGCGGGCTGCTTTTTGCTTGCAACCTTTTTAAGTCCCATCGCCAAAATTATCCCCTCCTGCGCAACCGCAGCCGTGCTCATCTGGGTGGGCGTGCTGATGATGTCGTCGGTTAAAAACATCGACTGGACAAGTCCCGCAAAGGCACTCCCCGCATTTCTGACCATAGCGGTTATGGCGTTCGGTTTCTCGATATCGTTCGGTATCGGCGTAGGACTTATCTCGTGCGTAATCATTAAAATATGCACTGGGAAAATCAAGGAAGTTTCGGTTGTAACGTGGGTTATTACGATTCTGTTTATAGCTATGTTCCTTTTGACCAATTAAACCGACATTTCTGAAAATTACAGTGCGCGCGTGTGTAAATTCTTTTCGCACGCGCGCATTTACTATTATAATTGACAATAAAAACCGTTTTATAGTATAATACACGCAAAAATACAGTAAATTAACTTGCTTAACAAGGAGACGTTATATGGCTGAAAAAGACACTAAGCCCAAATCGACGGCAAAACCTGCCTCAAAGCCTGCGGCGAAACCCACCGCTACGGTTAAACCTGCGGCAACGGTTAAGCCCACCTCTACGGTTAAGCCCGCAGCCAAACCGACTGCCACGACGGCTAAACC
>CAMWKX010000078.1 GCA_947174955.1 uncultured Clostridia bacterium
TGACGTAGGATACGGCATAGATTGCAAACACTATCGCAACCTGCACGGTGAACTTATCCAAAGAGGCAACGTGAGGTATTTCGTTCTCGTCCTCGTAATCCAACAGAGTATTCTTCTCCTCTTCGCTCTTAACCTTGACGATACCCTTGCGGCGCAGTACGTTTATATATATTACGCCGACGATACACGCGACCAAAAAGCCGATTGCGGCAATGGTAAGCCCGAAGTTGCCGCCGCCTTCCATACCGTATTCGGGTTTAGAGAAGATATTGCCGTAATTGAGCGCCTGTCCCGTACCCTGACCGAAACCGAAGGCAAGCAGTATGCCCGACGCGTCGATAAGCCCCGAAACGTGTAAAACTTCGACGCACAGAAGCGTTACCACAAGACCGATAATTACCTGCACGAAATAGCCGCTTACCGTCGTAATGCCGGTATTCACCACTTCGCCCACCCTCTGCTTGGTAAGCTTCTTTTTGTTGGTGCGCATACCCATAGCTATAAATCCTATGCCGAGGCAATGATACGTGATAATTTCGAGCACGTTCATACCCGGGTGCATACCGCCCTCCGCCTGCGGATAGAACAAATCGAAAAGGTACTTATGATCTACGCAGTAGTAAACTACCGTCGAAATTATAAGCAGAATGATGCCGCCCAGAACCGAGCTGGGAATAAGCGACTTGTTCAGAAAGGGAATAAATCTCTTTAAGATATTCGTGAGCAGCAACGCCGCCAACAGAATGGCGATTATAATTATAAACGCCCACGTACTGAATGCCGATGAATCCATATTAATTCTCCATTGTGTTTCCGCCGTCCGCTTGCTTCAAACCGTCGAAAATATGAACGTATTTGATAGCGCAAAAACGCTTATTTCCTTTAACCTGCAAAATTTTATCTTTACAGTAAAAATTGAATTTCTTCTTCCCGACCATAGTCAACGCCGTAATTTCGTCAAGCGGAAAAACCTGTTCGCCCTTGCCGCCGTAAATTACAAGATTGTCTTTATCGATAGATACTCTGTTGCCGTCAAGCTTTTTCTTCTTCTTGAATTTGACGCTTTCGCGGAACAGAATTCCGTCGTCCTCGATTCGTAAGCCAGAGGCAACCGATTTGACTATCTCTTTTCTTTCCCACTCGTACCACTCGTAAATACGCCCGAAGCCCGCAACCTCGGGGGATATCGAAAGCTTTTCGGTGTAAACCGCTTCCGTACCGCAATTTGTGCACCTGAATTTGTATTTATGCGATACTATTGACGAAACGCCGCGGCATACAGGGCACGTATACAGCGCCCGCTCGATATATTCCGCGCGTTTTTTACTGCGGAAGGAAATCCCCGAGTCGGCGTCGTTCACCGCCAGCCCGTCCTTTATTATACTAAAAAGCTGTTCGTTGCTTAAAGCGCTTAATTCCTCGGCGGAAATTACTCTGCGCACGCCGCCAGAGGCGCGCCCTTTTCTTATGGAATGCCCCCAACGCGGATCGGTTCCGTATCCGCCGCAGACGTTGTAGATTACGAGGGGTACTTTCAGCCGCTTTGCAAGCTTTGCTATCGCGTCGGTCATCTCCCATTGACCGCCCGAAACAGTACGGTTGCCCTCAGGGAAAATGCCTACCGCGCCGCCTTCCCTGATTACCTTCAACACGCCCATCATTGCGGCAACGTCGCATAACGACTTGCTCTTGGGAATTGGTGCAACCAGATATTTTATAAGCGGCGAAACTTTAAGATTGAACAAGTCGTCGGAGGCAACGAAATATACGGGGAAACGGAAGGACAGCGAAAGCAAAAAGGGGTCCATCGTCGTCTGATGGTTGGATATTATCAGATATGCGCCCTTCTTCAATCCGCTCGGCCGTGCTTTAAAGTTGTACCTCAGCCTGAAATATAAGCGCATTACGGGGCGCAAAAGTGCGAACACCCTTGCGTGCCTGCGCTTAGTCCAGGTCGATTTTTTCTTTTTGTTCAAAGCAACCTCGTTGTCATTTAATATAATGATTATAACGGATTTTGTCTGAAAAATCAATACATATCGATATCTATCGAAAATTTCACAAACGGACGTATTGGCGCGCATAAAAGAACCCGAACCGAAATACGGTTCGGGTTCTTTTATATTCGGCGATTGCTTTTATAATCGATATTCGCCAGTCTTGCCTGCTTACACAAGTCTTTTGTTTGCAAACAATATCTCTTTCCGTCTTTCAACGTATAAGTTCCGCATTGTCTGAACTCGAAATTAACGTTTTTCCTTACACATTGCTCTCTGATATCCAACGCCCAGTCATAATCAAATTCCCTGGCATTAATATCCGATTCTCCGCCGACTACGACCAATTCGATACCGTCGAGATATTTTTCGATATCTATTCTCTCCAACAGCGGCTGGGCCGTTATGCACTTATGCTTTATCGGTAAGTCTTTGAATATGGATAGTTTGTAATCCGCATTTTTCTGGTTTTCAACGGTACAGCATACGACGACGTTGTCGTATCCGCCATTCCAGTCGTCGGGAATACATTTTGAAAATCTGTCTATCCTTTTGGTCAGAAACAAGAAAGTACAGTCCTGCCTTTCTTTAATCATTTTCCAGCAGTCGTCTCTCCACTCGTCCGCTTCCCCGATAAGAAAATCCGTAGAAAAACATAAATAGACCAATCCCGATTTCATTTTATAATTGCCGTTTCTCAATTTCTCAATCGGTTTTTCAAAGTCGTTCGTCTTTACGATTTCGTTTGTATTTATGTTTCTTTTAAAATCTCCCTTATGTATATAGCAATGCAGACAGCCGTCACTGCATTTTTTACATCCTCTCCACGGATTCCACATCGCCATATTATCTAACTCCCCGCTTTATTTTGTTTTCCTCACAATTTAGTCCCTTTCGTCGCGGAAGCGGTCGTAGCTGTCTAAAAGCTCCTGCGAGATGGACGGCGGAGTTTTCTTGAACGCCTTTTCGAACATTGCCCGCGTCAACGGTAACGGCGTTGATATGCCCTTTTCCTGCATTTCCTCCAAAGCGTTTCGGCACGCTTCCTCCACTATACCGCAGATATCCGCCGCCGAATAGTAACCCGCGCACTCCTCGTATACGCCCACCTTCGGGTCGTTTATAACCCGCTTTTTCTCGGTCATTTCCAAAATATCGTCGCACGTTATATCCGCAAGCTCGATACCCTTCAGCTTGCCCTCGATAATGGCGCGCTTTGCCTCTCTGTCGGGCGGGGTTACGTGAATGAGGTGCGAGAAACGCTTATATCTGAGGTACGCGGGGTCTATGACGTCGGGACGGTTGGTCGCGGCTATCATTATGCGCTTTGCGCCGTTGACGCCGAAACCGTTGATTCTCTGCAACAGCTCGGTCGTAACCGCCGACTTGTAATCCTTGGTATCCTGCGTACGCTTTGAGAAAATACTCTCGCACTCGTCGACGAATAAAATAGCACCGTCGGGGCACGCGTCGAGCTCCTGGAAAAGCTGTTTGACCGCCTGTTCGGACTCGCCCACGTACGACTTGAAGATGTCGGCGGGCGTGACTATAAACAAGGGCAGGTTCATTGCGTTTGCGATCGCCTCGGCGAACATAGTTTTGCCCGTGCCGGGCGCGCCGTACATCAGCATACCCAGTCCGCCTTCGAGCTTATAGTACTTTAAAACTTCTGGATTCTGCGCCATAAACGTAAAGCTCTTGACAAGCTTTTTTACGTTTTCCAGACCCTTGACGTCGTCGAATGTCGTCTTGGGCACGGCGCTTGAAACCGACGAACCGTACTGCTGTGCGCGCTCGGTAAGCTGAGGCGCGTAGTCGGCAAACTTTTTCGCCTCGTTCTCATCGTTGAGGCGCGTCGACAACGTCTTGGCAATCTGCGCCATACGCAGGTACTCGCGCCGCAGTTCCGACTGCTCCTCGCGCGATAAATCATTCTTGTCCTTGCGGTTGTTTTTTATCTTTGCAATCTTGTCGTGCGAGGCGTTGAATTGCTTTTTCAGCTCCTCTATGGAGTCCTGCTTCTCGCTTGCCGCGCCGCTGTTTTTTCCGATTCCCGCCATAATATCCCTCAACTATTATAAAATATCGTCAATTCCCGCCGTGTCGTCGCCACTGTTTGCGGGAGCGGGTGCAGCCGCCGTAGAAGGCGCGGGCTTGCCGCCCCTTACCTCTTCGATATAGCGCAAAGCTCTGTCCTGAGTGGGCATAGGCGCGCCGCTCTTCTCCGCGCGCTTAGCCTCCTTTTTACGGCGTTTTTCGTCCGAACGCGCCATCGAATAGCGCATCTTTTCAAATCCAACGCGCAAAGAATCGGTAATCTCGTGCGCCATTTCAACGCGCGCAACCATATTCTTTATAGCCGTTTCCAGACGGCGGCGGTTGTTGCGCGTAGCTTTACGCATCATCATTCTGCGTTTGAGGCGCGCAAACGGTCCGTAACTGCGCGATAACAGCTGTTCGTTGAACTGGTCCTCGAACAGAATGGAATCGTCGATAAACTGTATCGCCGTGGAAAGGTACGAGGTTGCCACCTGCACCGACGAAATAAGCGTTATCGCGTCCTTCATCTGGAACGCCACGTCAAGGAAGGTGACCATCATCTGATAGCGGTAATCCTCTGCGCCGTACATATCGTAGAATTCTATGGCTCTGTCGGCAAGCTCCTTAATCTTCTCGTCCATAGCCACGGTCTGGTTTTCGCGGCGGGTTTTGAGCTCCGCCTCGTTCATTCTTTCTTCCACAACGCGCCCGCGCGAGCTGTTGTAATCTTTAAGCTTTGTCTTTGCCATTTTAATTGTTCTCCTTTCGGTTATTTATTGCCGCCAGCGCCTTTTCGAGCGACTGTCTTTCGTTTAAGTTGTTATCCACCCAGTCGTGAATGAATATTTCGTGCAGAGTCCACCCCCGCGCTTTGAGCGACGAGCGGTAACGCATATTGTAATCGAGGAAATCGTAGCTGCCGCCCACTGGCTTTTCGCACCATATGCCCATCTGCGCTCTCGTCAAACTATCGTCGAGTACGACGATCGGAATTTTCACCGAGCCGTCGGTCACGCCGTAGTTGATAACCACGCGTTCGGGCGCGATACCTTTGGACAGTATGAAGTCCGCAACGCTTTGAATAAACTTGTTTTCCGCGTTGCCGCACACGAACTGCCCGCCCTCGCCCTGCGAGAACCGCGCCGCCGTTTCGAGATACTCTTTAATGTAGCTTACGTTTTCGGCGGTTATCTCCGAAGCGCGCACCGAGTGAATTACCGTCACCATATTTTTCGCGCGCGTTACCGCCACGTTAAAGATGCACCTGCCCAGCTTGCCCTGGTTGAGCTGTCCGAAATGCATATACAAGCCGCTGTCCCTCTTGCCGTGCGTGAGCGATAAGATCAGATGTCCCGTCTCCTGTCCCTGCACGGTTTCTATCGTCTTGAAGAATATCAGCTTTTCGGGCAAATCGTCAAACCGTTCGAGCGCGCTCCGTATCTTTTTGTACAGCGCGGTATCCGCCTGCACTTTCGACTCGATAAGCGAGCACTGCGCTTCGCCGAAAGCCACCACGCCCACGGGCATAGAAAGCGTGCACGTCTTTTCGTCATAATAATTGTCGAAATGCGCTTTCAGCTCCTCTACAACCTTCTCCGCCTCGGCAACGTTTTTACCCGCGCACACCACGCCGTTTTCGACGTAGACGTCCTTGATACCCAGTCCCGTAACGCCATTCGAGGCAATCCTTGCGGGCACGGGCGCGGGAAACGTGCGCATATTCGGATAGAAAAGTTTTTGCGAAAATCTTATCAGACTTTCGGTGTTGCTGCGGTAATGGCAGACGAGCTCTTCGACAGGGAAGCCTCCGCATCTTAACGCAAGCCCGAGCACGGAAATTTCGCTTTCGAGCGAGGAATACCCCTCGCCGCCGTCGCCCTGCACGGGCGAAAGTGTAGCGAAGTGTTTAATCGGCGGCATCTGCCACTCGTCGCCCACAATCACGCACTGCTTTGAACGGAACAGCACGGGCAACACGAGCGCGGGCTCTAACTGACTTGCCTCGTCGACGATAAGCACGTCGAAGTCCTCGTACTTTTCGCCGTCGAACAAAAGGCTTGCCGTGTACGGCGACAATATTAGGCAGCGTTTGAGCTTTAAAATCGCGTCCGCGTGCCGCTTGAACGTGAGGCGCATATTTTCACTCGGATTTCTGTCCTCGATGAATATGAAGTCGCTATCGTTCGGCTTTATGCGCGATATGCACTTGCCCTCGATAAGCTTTG
>CAMWKX010000079.1 GCA_947174955.1 uncultured Clostridia bacterium
TGTTCGCGTGTGATATTTTTGTTGCGGCTTGCAAGCGAAATTTCAAGCGCGCTGAAAGGAATCATCGTGCTCTGCATATTATAAAACTTTATAAACTGACTGTACTCTTTGCACCGCTCTATTTTACAGCTTGTATGCAAGCCCTTGCCGCTGTCCTCGGGCGCAACCCAGCCGCACTTTTCGGCAATTTCGTCCTTGATTTTCGTCCAGTCGTACTTCCCGCCGCTGATTTTATCGAAATCCACCTGCACGAACGCGGGAATATTGCCCGAAAAAGACGAGCGGCGTATGCTCTTTCTAAGCGGCTTGACCATATGCGGCACGGTATGAATTGCCGTCGTCACGTTTTCGACAAGCTCGTTGCGGTAGCCCGAACGTTTAACAAACCCGTTCGTTCCGTACGCAAGCTGTTTCATAGTGGTAAGCGTATGAAACTGCCCGCGCTTCAAAGGCGGGTGAAAGGTCAGAACTCTGCCGAGATTGACCAAAAAATTCAGTCCCTTGCTGTCGGCAAAGCGGTAGGCTATCTTCGGCGCCATTCTGTTGTAAAACAGTCCCAAAAGCTGGGCGGGCTCGTTGCCCGCAACGAAGTACGGCACTTTTTCCTCGACCAAAAGCGGGTAAAACATAACGTATGCAAGCGAGGGGCAGGCGCACGTGTTGCCGTTCAATTCGTACAGTTTTTTATAGATTGTGCGCATATCCTCCGCACAGATACTGCGCGTAACGAACTCAACTTTATCGAGTTTTTTCTTTGCGTTTTCAAGGCTCTTCAACGCGCAGTCCGAAGCGTAGGGGATTTCCCACGTCAGCGCAAGTACGCGCAACTTTTTAATTTCGGAAAGGTAGTAAAGAAGGTAGGTGGAGTCCTTGCCGCCCGTATAGAAAACGGCGACGTCGAACCGCGACTTTTTACTGCGAGGGAACTCGTTCATTATGGGCACCACGCTTTTAAGCGAAGCGGTCTTTTCCGCGCTTTCGCACATTGCGCACAGCCCGCTTTCGTCAAATTCCAGCCCGGGGATAATAAAGTCGTTGGCGCTGCAATTTACGCAGAACTTTGCCTCTTTCAAACTTTTGGGAGTAACCGCGGGCATCTCTTCCGCAATTGCGCGGTTTTCAACAACCTCGCGTAAAACTTTAAGCTGTTTTGTCGAAAGTTCGCACGGAAGGGAGGCAAGCAGTTTTTGCTGTTTGCCGTTGAGCTTGATAACGTTCTTATTGAGTTTATCTCCGCACCGAACGCCGTAGTATATAAGTTTTCCGTTCGTCAGTTTCCATCTGTTCTGAAAATAGTACATAAGTTTTAAATAAGCGGCGCGGCAAAAATATTGCCGCGCCTTAAAATTATTTTATCTCGTAAAGCCAGCCCGCGGGCGCCTCGATTCTGCCCATCTGAATACCCGTCAAGGTATCGTAAAGCTGTTTAGTCACCTTGCCCATTTCGTTCATACCCGAGGGCAGGCAGATTTCCTTGCCGTGGTCGACGATTTTTCCGACGGGCGAAATGACCGCCGCAGTGCCGCACAGTCCGCACTCCGCAAAATCGGAAAGCTCGGAAAGCTTTACGGGGCGGTGTTCGACCGTAAGTCCCAGATATTTTTCCGCAACGTAGCAGAGCGAACGGCGGGTGATGGAGGGCAGTATGCTGTCCGACTTGGGCGTAACGATTTTGCCGTCCTTCGTCACGAACAGAAAGTTCGCGCCGCCAGTTTCCTCGATATAGGTGCGCGTGCCCGCGTCAAGGTACATATTTTCGTCGTAGCCCTTTTCGTGCGCGTCAACTATGGCGTGCAGACTCATCGCGTAGTTCAGACCCGCCTTGATGTGTCCCGTGCCGTGGGGCGCGGCTCTGTCGAAGTCGCACACACGGATTGTAATGGGCTTAACGCCGCCCTTGAAGTAGGGACCGACGGGGGTTGCGAACAGTCTGAACTGATATTCCTCGGCGGGTTTAACGCCGATAACGGGGGAAGAGCCGAACATATACGGGCGCAGATAAAGGGTCGCGCCGCTGCCGTAAGGGGGCACATAGTCGCGGTTAGCCGCAACCACCTTTTCGACCGCCTCTAAAAACATACCCTCGGGCAACACGGGCATTTCCAGCCGCGCCGCCGACTGCGCCATACGCTCGGCGTTGAGATCGGGGCGGAAGGTGACGATTTTGCCGTCTTCCGTGGTATACGCCTTCAATCCCTCGAAAGCCGTCTGAGCGTACTGCAACACACCCGCGCACTCGGAAATTACTATCTTATCGTCCTCGATAAGTTCGCCTTTACTCCATTTGCCCCCCACATATTCCGCAACGAAGCGGTAGGGAGTTTTGATATAGCCGAAGCCGAGTTCGCCCCAGTTAACGTTAGCCGCCATACAAATTACCTTCTTAAAAAGACTTTTTTTACATTATATAACCGCCGTGTGATAAAGTCAAATAATTGACAAAACACATTTCATATTGTAAAATATGTTTACTATGTCGCAAATAACTTCGATAGAACCGCAGGTCAAGGATAAAACGCGTTGCAGCATATTTGTCGACGGCAGGTTTTATTGCGGAATAAAGCTCGAAGTTGCGATAAAATACCGCCTCAAAGCGGGAATGGAAATCGATAAAAAAGAGCTTGATAAAATTCAGCTCGAAACCGAAAAGGTGCAGGCGACGGAGAAGGCGCTCACGCACTTGTCCGCAAGCTTAAAGACGGAAAAGCAGATGCGCGATTTCCTCACGAAAAAGGGTTACGTTGAAGCCGTAGTCGACTACGTTATTGACAAAATGCATTACTACGGTTTCGTCAACGACGCCGAGTACTGCAAGGCGTATATAGGCGGAATATCGAACAAGAGCAAGCGCGCAATCGAGGTCGAGCTTTTAAAGCGGGGCGTAAAAAAGGAAGTCGTGCGCGAGGCGCTCGAAGACTACGAGGACGACGAAGAACTTATTTTTTCGGCGCTCAAAAAATATCTGAGAGGAAAGGAACTCACCAAAGAAAACGTATATAAGGCTTGCCGCTACCTTGTATCAAAAGGGTACGAATACGACGCGGTAAAGAGTGTGAGCGAGAGGCTGGGAGATGACGAAGATTATTGAACTTGACGAAATTGACAGTACCAACGAATACTGCAAAAAATACGTGTGCGACGAGGACGTTATCATCGTTGCCGAAAGTCAGATAAGCGGCAAGGGCACGAACGGCAGAAGCTTTGAGTCGGGCAAGGGCGGACTTTACTTATCGATGCTGAAAAAGTACGAAAATTTCGACTTTGCCAACACGTTCTCGATAATGATAAACGCGTGCGTCGCCGTGTGCAGAACGGTTGAAGCGTACGGCTTAAAGCCCACCGTCAAGTGGGCTAACGACGTGCTTGTCGACGGCAAAAAAATCTGCGGCACGCTCATTGAAAACAGACTGGGCGCGGATAACGTGTGCACGTCGATTGTCGGCATAGGACTGAACGTCAACAACGTTTTGTCCGACGAGCTCAAAGAGATTGCCACGACTCTGAGCGAAAAGAAGGGCAGAAAGCTCAATTTAACGTGGGTTCGCAACCGTCTTGTGAGAAATCTCAAAAAGCAGTATACGGTTGACGACTACAAAAAGTACGTGGACTGGTTCGGTCAGGAAGTGTATCTCGACCGTAACGGGGAACGCACCGAGGCCGTCGCGCTCGACGTGGACGCGGACGGATCTCTCGTGTGCAAAATCGAAGGGGAAATTAAAAAAATCAGCAGTGCTGAAATGAGGTTAAGATTAAAATGCAAATCTATCTGACGAGCGAACAGGAACGCGAGGCGGACAAAAACGCCATAAACTTCGGACTTCCTTCCGAGGTGTTGATGAAGAGAGCGGGCAGAGCTCTTGCCGACGAGGTACAGGCGGCGGCACGCAGACTGAACGCCAAGAAAGTGCTTATCGTGTGCGGCACGGGTAACAACGGCGGCGACGGCTACGTAGCCGCGCGCGAGCTTTTGACCCGCGGTTTCGCCGTAACGGTATACGCTTTCGAGGAAGACTTGTCCGCAAACTGCAAGCGTGAAAAAAAGAGGTACACCGGCAAGTATACCCGCACGATATCGGGCGAAATTATCGTCGACTGCATATTCGGTACGGGCTTGAACCGTAAGTTGCAGGGCGACTATGCGAGCGTTGTCAAAAAGATTAACGCAAGCGACGCGTACGTAATTGCAGCCGACATACCCAGTGGACTGCACGGCGATAACGGCGAGGTTATGGGCGTTGCGGTAAAGGCGGATATGACGGTTGCGCTCGGACAGCCAAAGCTCGGTTGTGTGTTCGGCGAGGGCTTCGATTACTGCGGAAAGCTTGTAATAAAAGATATCGGCATAACCGCGGAAGGCAACCTTGCAAGGGCGGCGGAGGACGAGGATATCGCCGCATATTACAAGCCCAGAAAGCGCAATTCGCATAAGGGCGACTACGGTTCGGCGTGCATTATCGCGGGCGCGGACGAATACCCCGGCGCGGCGGCGCTTGCAATTTCCACGGCGTTGAAGTCGGGTTGCGGCTACGTTTACGCTGTCGTTCCCGAAAAATTCAGATACGGTATGGCGGCTGTCGAACCGCAGTGCATCTATCCCGACAAGCCCCATATGGACGCGTCGGCAATCGTCGTCGGAATGGGTATGGGCTGCACCAAGCAGACCTACGAAACGGTTTGCGCGCTGTTGAAGTCGTATAAGGGCAAGCTCATTATAGACGCGGACGGACTGAACGCGCTTGCCAAATTCGGTAAAGAGCCGCTTTTGCAGACCAAGGCAAAGGTGCTGATTACGCCGCACATAGGTGAAATGTCAAGGCTGTGCGGACTTTCTTCGGAAGAAATTTTAAAAGACCAGGTAAAAGTGGCGCAGGATTTCGCCGCGGAATATAATGTAACAGTACACCTCAAAAACGCGGTATCTGTAACGAGCGACGGCAAAACCTCGATTCTTTCGGTACGCGGAACGACCGCGCTTGCCAAGGCTGGCAGCGGCGATTTGTTGTCGGGACTTATCTGCGGCAACGCAGCGAGGGGGCTTTCCGTTTACGACGCAGCCGTATGCTCGCAGTACGTTTTGGGGTACGCCGCCGAGGTATGTTCGGAAACCTTGTTCGACGGCGCGGTAGTGTACAGAGACCTTGTCGAAAATCTGCATACCGCGTTAAAACGCTTGACTAAGCACAACTGACGTGATATATTATATTTGTTGAAAGGGAGTAGTTTAAGGCAAACTTCGTCATCACAGCGCAACCGCTCGGAGTTTGACACCGCTATTTAATTAGGGTAACAAGACTTTTAACTTAAAGAAATTTAAGTTAGAGGTCTTTTTTCTTTTTATTTTTAACAAACTATATAAGGGGCATTTGTTATGGCGTTTTTGTGGATATTCTTATTGCTGTTGGGTTTCGTACTGCTCGTTAAAGGCGCTGACTTTTTCGTCGACGGCGCGGCGGGCATTGCGGAAAAACTGCACGTTTCGACATTTATAATCGGTCTGACGGTCGTCGCGCTCGGCACAAGCGCGCCCGAGGCGGCGGTGTCGGTAATAGGCGGCATAAAGGCGTCTATGGGCGATTCTTCCGGCGCAGAGGTAATAATGGGCAACGTGCTCGGCAGTAATATGATGAATATCCTGCTCATTCTGGGCATTTCCGCACTGGTCACCAAACTGCCCGTCGAAAAGAGCTCGCGCTATATCGAAATACCTTTCCTTATAGTAATAAGTCTGATTTTCCTTTTCCTCGGCGATCTGGGCGGCGGCTTTGCGTGGTACGACGGACTGATTTTGATAGCGCTGTACGCCGCGTTTATGACCTACACGATAATAATGGCAAAGCGCTCACGCAAGCCCGAACTTTTAAACGAGAGCGCGGCTTCGGCAACCGTTGCCGTATACGCACCCGCGGGCGAAAGCTTTATAGCAAGAGCGAAAGCCAAATACGAAGAGCTTAAAAGCAAGGTCTGGTTTTTAATAGTTCTGACAATCGTGGGTCTTGCAATGGTAGTGGGCGGCGCACAGCTCGTGGTAAGCGGCGCGCAGTATATCGCGGAAAATCTTCTGCACATTCCCACCGACATAGTTGCGCTGACGGTAGTGGCGTTCGGAACATCACTGCCCGAACTCGTGACCAGCGTGTCGGCGGCGAGAAAGGGCGACGTAGGACTTGCAACGGGCAATATTATAGGCAGCAATATCGCAAACATCTTGCTTATCGCGGGCCTGTGATTTGTCAGGTCTGGCTCGGTCGGCGCACCCTTCGAA
>CAMWKX010000080.1 GCA_947174955.1 uncultured Clostridia bacterium
TAGCCCTTTCAAAGGACAAAATGGCAATGCAGAGGCTTAAAGAAGCCGCTGAAAAGGCTAAAATAGAGCTTTCGGGTATGAGTACCACCAACATCAACCTGCCCTTCATTACGGTGGTTGACGGCGCTCCCCAGCACCTCGATATCGACCTTTCCAAGCAGAAGTTCGACAGCTTAACTTCCGACCTCGTAGAGAGAACGGTAGAGCCTATGAGAAAGGCTATGGCGGACGCGGGACTTTCCTATTCGGACATTTCCAAGGTAATTATGGTCGGCGGCTCGACGCGTATCCCCGCCGTTTACGACAAGGTTCAGAAGGTGAGCGGCAAGGAGCCTTTCAAGGGAATCAACCCCGACGAGTGCGTTGCAATCGGCGCGGCTATCCAGGGCGGCGTACTGAGCGGCGAGGTTAAGGACGTACTCCTTCTGGACGTTATGCCTTTAACCCTCGGCATCGAAACGTTGGGCGGCGTTTCCACTCCCTTAATCGAGAGAAATACGACCATTCCCGTAAAGAAGAGCCAGGTGTTCTCGACCGCGGCTGACAACCAGCCGGGCGTTGAAATCAACGTCTTGCAGGGCGAGAGAAAGTTTGCGCGCGACAACAAGTCGCTCGGCAAGTTTATGCTCAACGACATTCCTCCCGCACCCCGCGGAGTGCCTCAGATAGAGGTTACGTTTGACGTCGACGCAAACGGTATCGTAAACGTAACGGCGAAGGATCTGGGTACGGGCAAGAGCCAGAATATCACCATTACTGCTTCGACCAACCTCTCCGAGGACGAAATCGACAAGGCGGTCAAGGACGCCGAGAGATACGCCGAAGAGGACAAGAAGCGCAAGGAAGAGATTGAGAATAAGAACAATCTCGAAGGTATGATTGACAACCTGCAAAAGACGGTCAAAGAGGCGGGCGACAAGCTTTCCGAGGACGACAAGAAGACTATTGAAGACGCTTGCGCGAGCGCGAAGACCGAGCTTGACAGCGGCGACAACGAGCGCATTAAGGCGGCGATCGAGAAGTTGCAGCAGGACGTTGCACCCGTAATATCCAGGATGTACCAGCAGGCGCAGGGACAGAGCGGAAACGGCGGAGATAACGGCGGAAACGGCGACGACACCGAGTTCAGACAGCATTAATTGCGGGATATATAGGGGTCTATCGAAAAAATGCTTGCAGCGCGCGGATATTCGCGCGCTGCAATATTAGGTTTTAACATATGGCAGACAAGAAAAATTACTACGACGTTCTGGGGGTAACCAAGGACGCCACGCCCGATCAGATTAAGTCGGCGTACAGAAAGCTCGCAAAGCAGTATCACCCCGATTTCCACCCGAACGACCCCGCCGCGGCGGAGAAGTTCAAGGAGATAAACGAGGCTAACGAAACACTTTCCGACGAGAACAAGCGCAAGCAGTACGACTACGAGCTCGAACACCCGGGTATGGGCGGGTTCGGAGGTATGGGCGGCGCGGGCGGAATGGGCGGTTTCGAGGATATAATTTCCTCGATGTTCGGCGGCTTCGGCGGGTTCGGCGGCAGGCAGAGCGCGCCCCAGCGTTCGCGCGGAGCGGATATCGAACAGACAGTGCGCCTTTCCTTCCTCGACGCTATCAAGGGCTGTTCCAAGGAAATCAGCTATTTCCGCAACGAGCCGTGTAAATCGTGTTCGGGAACGGGCGCAAAGAACGGCACGGCGTTTACGCAGTGCTCCAAGTGCGGCGGCTCGGGCAGAGTCAAGTATCAGCAGGATACCATCTTCGGGCGCACCATTCAGGTGGGGGCGTGCCCCGACTGCAACGGTACGGGCAAAAAGATAACCGACCGCTGCCCCGATTGCAAGGGCGTGGGATACACGAGAAAACAGACTTCGTTCACAATCAATATTCCCGCGGGCGTGGACAACGACAGTTCACTGCGAAAGCGCGGCTACGGTCAGGCTTCGGCTAACGGCGGAGAGTGCGGCGATTTGTACGTTTACTTCCGCATAGATCCGCACAAACTGCTCGTCCGCAAGGATAAGGATCTGTTCGTCACCGTGCCCATAAGCTACCGCACGGCGTGCGTGGGCGGCAAGATTAAGGTGCCCGGCATCGACGATATGATAGAGTTGACGATTCCCGCAGGCACGGCGAGCGGCACGCGCTTTTCATTGCGCGGCAAGGGCGTTAAAACGGTCAACGGTACGGGCAGTCTGTTCGTTATGGTGGAAATCGACATACCCAACAAGCTTTCCCGCGAACAGATTAAAAAGATTGACGATTTCGAGGACAGCGTACAGCTGAAATCGTGCTACAATATGCAGAAGTTCTCTTCCGACGTTTCGTCGCTCTACGGTGAAAAAATAGAAAAACAATAAAACCGGTACTTATTATGCCGCCCGCGCAACTTTCGTTGCGCGGGCGGCTTTTGTGTAAATTAGAAGAATTATGTAGATTTTACAATTTTAATCTCTTGCGTAATACCCGTCTGTATGATAGAATTATTATATATAATAATTTAACAAAGAAAATTATGGCGGAAATATTGTCAATCGGCATAGACCTCGGGTGCGACACGTTAAAGCTTTCGTACGCTTTCAACAAGTCTGCAAGCGTTGTCTACGGAAAAATCGAAAAAGAGGAGAGCGTGCGGCACGTTGCGGTGCCCGCGGTTGCGTACTACGACGCGTCGTCGGGCTGGCTTTTCGGCAGCGACGTGGAAAAGGGCGACGAAAAACCCTTTATAAACGTCGTGCGCATAAAAACATTATTTTCGCTCTTGTATCCGAAAACCGATAAAGGCAAAATAGTAAAAAAGAACGGCGGGGAAATCTACCCCAACAGCGGCTATTTCTTCCGCGACAATCAGTTCCCCAAGTTTTTCTTTCCCACAAGGCAGAAAAACCTCGACAATTTCCCCGAGCTCATAAAGGACGAGCGCACCTTCACCGCGGCGGGCTACACTCCGCAAAAGGTGTGCAAAATGTTTTTCGAGTATGCGCGCGGCATAGTGATGGACGGCATTAAAAAGCTCGAAAAAAAGGTAAATAAGCATTTCGACGAGGTTCGGCTTTCTCTCGTGCATCCCTCGCAGGTGGGTAAACTGTACGTGGAGGAGCTGTCCGCCGCGGTCAAAACGGCGTTCGGCAAAGCGCCGCATAAGGTTATGAACAGCGGCAGAGCTTTGAGTATGTTCGCTTTGGAGCGCGGCGCGGTACGCAGCGACGATGAAATACTCATTTTCGATATGGGCGAAGACACGCTGTCCGTACTCAAATGTTTTATCAACGACGACGGTAACGTGGTCGTAGAACCAGCCGCCGACCACTCTATGCCCGTAAATATCGGCGGAAACGACGTCGATTTTTCCATTGCCGACTACATTGAGGGCACTATATCCCGCCGCGAAACGGTCGGTTCGCCATCTTTCGGCGAGCAGGGGCATATATTCGAAGAGGGACTGCAAGCCAAGCAGTACCAGTTTTTGAAGGAAATCAAAAAGGCGAAGCTTTTGCTGAGTATTCCCAGCTTGCAGGAGGTTTTCAAGGGCGGCGTGCCCGTGTCGCTTCACCGTGATTTGTATTTACAGTTGCGGCTGACCGAAGCCGAGCTGAGAAAAAGCATCGGTATGGAGGACGACGGCGGCATTGCGCGTAAAATTTTAGACTACGTATTGACCGAGCTGAATCTGCCCGTAAACAGCGAGGTCAAGAAAGTGTTTTTGACGGGCGGACTTGTTGAAACGTGCGGTCTTCTGGATTACATAAAGGCGGGCGTAAAGGCAAGCGGCAACAACGTGATGGTCCGCACTTTCGAGGACCATATGGACAACGGCGACGGACTGATTATCCAGACTTACGAGGATTCGGTGTACGCGCCGTCGGTGGGAGCGGCGGTCGTGTCGCTCAAAAACTACGACGTCAGCGCGGGGCTTACCAACAGCTACGGCACGTGGATGAGCTACTGCGGAAATAAAGTGCTCGTAATTTTAGTCGGGCGCGGGTTCAGCTTCGACGAAAGCGAGTCGGAAAAGCTGTACGCAGGCTGTAATCTGCAAGGCACTGTAAAAGAGGAAATTTTCTCCGTACGGCTGTCAAAGAGCACGGTGGAAAAGCGCAAGTATTCGGGCGAGATTAACTACGTAACCGTAAAGGGTACCACGTATCTGTGCATAGGCGAGCCGGGTTCGCCGCAGAGAAAGCGGGTGGAAAAGCGGTTTCAGCTCAAAAACATTTCGGGCTCGGGCGCGCGTATCGTCTGCTCGTATAAGGGCAGGGAGATTGCCGACTGTGAGCCGAGATTAGCCGTGAAAGAGGGGGTTGAAACGCGCCCCGATTCAAACGTGATGAAGCCGTATATCGAAAAGAACGGCGAGGGCAGGCGCAGAATACGCGTAACCTATTCGGACGGCGGCGTCGGCACGGTGTTTGAAAAGGATATAGAAGTCAGGTTCGAGGGCATAAAATCCATCGAGGGTGAAACGGGCTGATATTCAGCCGGCAGAGGTAAGGCAAAATGAGCCAGAACAAAAAGGTTGACAATGCGAATATCGAAGAGTTCGAGCTGAAAGTTCCCGCAACGGCTTTCAATATGGACAGCAACCGCAGCTCGCTCAACACCCGCCCCGCCCGCTATAACCGCGAGGTGGCGGAACTGAGCTCCGCGGTCGAGGAGCTTGATAGACACGACGACTTTTCGGCACTCAAAATCGGCGCGGACAAATACCGCAAAAGCGGCTCGGGCGAGTACGGAATAGAGTTCGACTCCGCAGTGCACAAGGGCGGTCAGGTTATTCAGCCCCACCAGAGGAAGGCGGCGCAGGACTTTTTGAAAAGACTGCGCGGGTTCGGTATGCTTGCGGACGTCGTGGGCAGCGGCAAAACCTTCGAGGCGTGCGTCGTTTTGAGCGAGCTTGCCGTGCGCGGCGTGGTTAAATCGATGCTCATAGTCGTGCCCGAACAGGTGTACGACGCGTGGAAGGAAACGCTGGAAATATTCTTCGGTCTGGGCAAGGGCGCGCTTTTGGAGGTTGCCTCGCTGTCCGACAAAGGGGTCGATTACACGTTCGACAACGGCGGCAGAAGAAGCCCCGCACGCCCCCTTTTAGTCAAGTGGAGCGACTTTATAAAGTGGGACGATTCGGACGTGGCGGGCGTGCTGTTCGACGTAATAGTTATCGACGAGGCGCATCACCTCTGCGACCAGACGGGCAGCGACGCCAACGCGATGAAGCTGTTATCTTTAATGATGCAGAGCAAAAAGGCGGCTAACAAGGAATACTGTCTGTTGCTTTCGGCAACCCCGCACGACGGCAACCTGGAAAATATGTTCCCCTTATGGTACTTTATCGACAGCAAGGGCGGCATACCCACCGACTTCGGCAGGAATATGGCGGACACGGCGCGTTCACCCCAGTACAGGCGGGGAAAGCAGCGATATATAAATTACATATGCCACAAGGCGACGACGGTAATGGAGTTCATCAACCGCGTCAAGCTGGAAGAGGTGCAAAAGCAATGCCCTTCGCAGTTCACGCAGTACGTCGTCAAAAATATAAAAGATGGCAAAAATCCCGCTGAAAAGGTAGACATATTCAACGGGCTTTCGCGCGGCGAGCAGTATTCGCTCGTGCGGCAGTTTTTAGACGAGGGCGAAAACTACGAGATAAGAAAGAGCGTTGAAAAGAACGTTGCCCTCGCCTACCACGAAGGTATTCTGCGGCAGATAATGATACGTCAGCCCAACACCTTCCAGAACAAGAAAAAGATAATCACCAACTACTATTTTTACCCCGTGACCGAGTATAAGGGCAAGGTTGCCTTGACGGTTATGGACAAAAAGATAACCGTCGACTGCGGCGCGCTCGATACCGACGGCGCGGTCATTGCGGCGGACGGAGAAAAGTGTTCGGTTGCCGCGTTTTTAAAGGCGTGCACGGGCAGAAGGTACGACAACACGTATTCGGAATATCAGGCGGAATATTACTTTATAACCGCGCTTTTGGAGGCGCTGGGCGGCTGTGACGAAAGCTGCGGCTACCGTCGTAAATCCGAAGATTACTACCGCAGTCAGTTCTTGGCGCTGACCGACTTTACGGGCAGATACGACGTGCGCGACCACGTTTTACCCGTGGCGGCGGACGAAAAAAGCTTTGACAGAAAGTTTGCAAAGACGGTCGAAATTTTGAAAAAGCACGCGGGGCAGCGCGTTCTCGTGTTCTTCGATTACGACGGCGACCGCGACCGCA
>CAMWKX010000081.1 GCA_947174955.1 uncultured Clostridia bacterium
AAAGATAAATCAAGCATTAAGCGGGGAGTTTTGACTATGGCTTTTATTTCGGTAGCCGAAGAGTTGACCAAGAGGTCGGCAACGAGCGTCGAAAATAAATTTATAACTAAATATCTTGCCGAGCTTGAACCTGTTGCCGTAAAGGTTTACCTTTACGCACTCTACCTTTGCCAGAACGGTCAGTGCGAATATACGCTCGAAGATTTCTCTAAAAAACTTAATATCGACGAGGAAAAAATCAAGGAATATTTCGAGTATCTCGACGAGATGGAACTGATTGCAATCACGTCCAAAATACCGTTTGAGATTAAGATACTCGACTGCGAAAATTATTACGGTAAGCCGAAGAAATTACACCCCGAAAAATACGACGGGCTGTACGAAGAAATTCAGTCGATAATTTCCGGAAGAATGGTTTCGCAAAACGAATTCCGCGAATACCTGATTTTACTCGAAGATTACAATTTCGAGCGCAGCGCGATATTAAAGATAGTGAACTACTGCGTAAGTTTAAAGGGCGACAAAATAAGCGGCGCGTACATAAAGAAGGTTGCAAAAAATTTTCACGCCGACGGCGACACCACCGATATACAGGTCGAGAAGCGCCTGTCCTCCTACACGGAGAACACTACCACTCTTCTCAAAATTTTTGCGGCGTGCTCGGTAAAGCGGCAGCCCGAAGTCGAGGACGGCGAGGCATTAAACAAGTGGCTGGGTTACGGCTTCACCGAAGAGGCGGTAATCTGCGCCGCGAAGGGCTTTAAGACCAAATCCATAGAAAAACTCGACGCGGTTATAGAAGAGCTGAATAAAAACAGTAAATTCGACCCGAAGGAAATTGACGACTACCGCAAGGAAAAAACTTCACTTTACGATACTGCGGTTGCGGTGGCAAAGTCTTTGAGCGTGTATATGCCCGACCCCACCCCTTACGTTGAAAATTACGTAGGCGTATGGAGCAGCTACGGTTTAAGTAGCGATGCGCTCAAAAAAATTGCCAATTACTGCTTTTTAAGCGGGAGAAACTCGTTTGACTCAATGAACGACTTCGTCGGCAACCTCTACCGCGACGCGTTTATAGACGATAACAGCGTAACCCACTTGTTAGAACAGCTCGCAGAGGACGACAAATTTATCAAATCGGTACACGCCTCGTGCGGCTTGACGAGAAAAATCATTCCGTACGACAGACAGGCTTTGAGTCGCTGGCGCGACTGGGGCTTTAACGAGGCTATGATTTTAAAAGCCGCCGAGCTTTCCGCGGGTAAAAACAACCCTATGGCGGCGGTCAACTACCTTTTATCCACCTGGAAAAACAGCGGAGTTTACACGGTTGAACAGATTCCCGCAGGCACCGCAACCGCCCGCAAGCAGACCAAGCGAAGCGTTACCGACGAATGGGCGGCTACAATCGAGAAACTTAATTCCACACACAGAAACTGAGGCACGCTATGCAACAACTGCAAAGAGAAGATATAATTAAATATCTGATTAAAATACAGCTTAATTTCGAGAACGCTTATGTTACTTCCAATCAGATGGAACGCGAGCTTTTGGTTGAAAGCTGGTTTGAAGCGCTGTGCGAATATCCGAAAGAAGTTTGCAATGCGGCTGTCAACAACGTTTTAAAACGAGCAAAATTTGCACCCCGCTTAGGCGACATTACTGAGGAAATCGAAAAACTTATCACTCCCGAAAGCAAGTCCGACGAACAGCTTTGGGCGGAGCTTTCTTCGACTCTGGGCAGAGTTTACGATATTTCACGCTACCTTACATATCCGCAGTACGTTAACTGGGCAAACGCAAAATTGCAGGAAATATATTCGGGGCTTTCCGACGAGCTTAAACTTTTCGTCGTAAACGTTTCCACCCTCGTCGATATCGCTTCAATGACCGACGAAAGTCTGCAGTTTGAAAGAGCGCGCTTTTTCAAACAGATGCCGCAACTTAAAAAGCACGGCGCGCAAAAGGCGGCGGCACAGAAATTTTTGGAACAGACAAAAACTCAACAGGCGCTGTTGCAACACAAGAACGATAAAAAATAAAATTACGGCGGACTTTTCAGTCCGCCGTTTCTTCTTCCTCTTTTTCCTCCGTTTCCTTATAAGGATTTACGTGTACCGTTACGTGCTTTACCGGCGGAAAGTTTTTTTCCACGCCCTCGTGAACGGCTTCGGCAATATCGTGCGACTCTTTCAAAATGAGGTTTTCGTCGCACGCAATTTCCAGAACAACGTAAATTCGGTTGCCGAAAAGGCGAGTCATTAAGCTGTCGACGTTCTTTACGCCTTCGCAGGTTTCAACGAACTGCCTTATCGCGTTTTCGGTTTCCGCGTCGCACGCCTTATCGGTCATTTTGTTTACCGCGTCGATAAATATGTCTACCGCAGCTTTTAAAATCAGAAGGCAGATGACGATCGCCGCAACGCAGTCTAAAACGGGCACTCCGCACATCGCGCCGACGATACCTATTAAGCTTCCGACGGACGACAGCGCGTCGGACCTGTGATGCCAGGCGTCGGCTTTCAGCGCGCCGGAATTGGTCTTTTTAGCGGCAGCGTACGTGTACCAGAACATACCCTCCTTAACCACAATTGAGACGATTGCCGCCGACATTGCAAGATAATCGGGACGTATTGCCGTTTTGTACGAGCCGTCGACTATTTTAACAATTCCGCTGTAACCTATGCCGCAACCCGTCGCAAACAGCAGAACGGCAAGCAGAATGGCCGCAACGCATTCATACCTCTCGTGTCCGAACTCGTGGTCCTTATCCGCCGCCTTTGCAGAAATCTTTATGCCTATTATTACGATTACAGTCGAAAAGACGTCCGATGCCGAATGAATAGCGTCGGATATCATTGCAAGCGAGTGACCTAAAAAGCCCGCGATAAATTTGAATACGGTCAGCAGCAGATTTAATATAATTGTAACCACCGCTGTTTTGACGGCGATTTTCTCAATATTACTTTCGTGCATATTATCACCTAAAATTTTGATTTATCACTTAAAAATGAATTGACAACAAGCGATAATTAAAATATAATATTCAAGTAAATCAAATTAGTTGATTGTGCTGCTATGGCTCAGCAGGTAGAGCACGTCCTTGGTAAGGACGAGGTCACCGGTTCAAATCCGGTTAGCAGCTCCATTAAGGGAACTACCGTGTTCGGCAGTTCCTTTATTTTTTATAAAGAAAACGGGGCGACTGCCCCGTAAAACTGAATATAAGTTTATTTTTTTCTCGCTATTGCTATGCGGATTTTCTGAGACGGTTTTTTCACCGTTTTTTCTTCGGCGATTTCCTCCGGCGTTTCTGCGGGAATATCCTCCATCTGCACTTCCATACCCTCTTTAATTTTCATACGCACGTAAGCAACCGCGCAGGGTTTCGGTACGGTCTTATCGCAACTCTTGCAGAAAGGCGCGTATCTGCCGCACAAATCGCCCCTCAGCCTTTTGCTGTTCAAAAATTTATCGTTGTCGATAACCTGCTGAATCTGCGCAAGGTTCTCCGCCGACAGCACGTGGGGCATATTCTGCAATAATTTCAAAGGTCCTTCTTCATTCCACATAACTTTTAACCGCCTGTTCTTATATTATCATTATAGTATAATTTTTTCAAAAATCAATAGTAAAATCAAATTTCCTTAACCGTAAGCATATGTAAAACTTCGTCGTACTTATCTTTAAGGAAAGAAATACTGTCGGGAAGAGTGACCGAAGCGGTACCCGCGGCAACTCCGCAACGCAGTATATCGGCAAGCTCCGCGCCCTCGGACAAAGCCTTGGTTGCGGCGGCGACCATAGCGTCACCCGCCCCCGCCGTCGTATTCATAGCGACGTTGAGCGACGTACAGAACAGCCTCTGCTTCCCGTCGCAAATGACCGCGCCGTGCTTACCGAGCGATAAAAGCACCCGCTTTACGCCCCTTTCCAGAAGATTTTCGCACGCCCTTATCATACTGTCGCGGTCGGTTATCTTAATCCCCGTAGCGTGGAAAAGCTCTTCCATATTCGGCTTAACGAGGTCAAGACCGCAATCTAAAAGATTTGCCAGTCTGTAACCGTCGGTATCGACGACTTTTAAAACGTGCGGCGGTATGACCGACAACACCTGATGCATATAGTCTTCGGGCAAACCGTCGGATAACTCCCCCGAAAAAACTACCGCGTTACAGTTTTTGGAAAGGTCTGCGACCATTTCGAGCAACTGCTTTGCATTTTCACTGCCGATCGGCGTGGCGTCGCTGACTACCTCGGTCAGCATTGAGCGGCGATCGACAAAATTGTAGACTTCCTTAACACGCCCCTTGTTCCAAACGAACTTATACGTAACGCCCTCTTTATGCATTTCCTGCTCGTAAAGTCTGCCGTTCTCCTCGAACATAAAACCACTGGCTACGGCGTGCGCACCCAGTCTTGACAGCCCCGTTGCCACGTTCAAAGCCTTGCCTGTAAAGAACGTACGCCTGCTTATAACCTTGTGCATTTTGCCGACCGCAAGGGAATCAACCTCGAAATTGATTTCCAGACAGGGACTAAGCCCTACGCATAATATCATTTTATTTTCCCGCTTACCCTTATTTTGGCTGCTTGCCATAAAAAAACCGCTTTTTGAAAGCGGTTTATTTTGTTTACATTGAAATCATCTGAAGCGTTTCGTAAAGCTCGTAATTGAACTTTTTCTTCATACTTACCGCTTCGATTATATCCATATCGATTATCTCGTTCTTGCGTATACCTACGACGCGGTTGCCGATACCGTCTTTTAAAAGCCTGACCGCCTTGTTGCCGAACTGCGCCGCCAACATTCTGTCCGCCATCGTAGGCGAGCCGCCGCGCTGTATATGACCGATTGTGGTAGGTCTTACCGAATAGGTCGTAACCGACTGCAACTGCTTTGCAAACTCGTCCGCCGTGCACACACCCTCGGCAACGACAACGATGTTCGAATGCTTGCCGTTGGCGCGCGAACGGTTAATACGCATAACTATATCGTCCAAATCGAAAACGACTTCGGGCACGACGATTATTTCCGCACCGCTTGCAATACCCGCATAGAGCGCGATATCGCCGCAACGTCTGCCCATAACTTCGACTACCGAAATTCTCTCGTGCGAGGTCATCGTATCGCGCAGTTTGTTTATAACGTCGATACAGGTGTTGACCGCCGTATCGAAACCGAGCGTATAATCGGTATATTCGAGGTCGTTATCAATCGTACCGGGGATACCTATCGTAGGTATTCCGAACTCTTCCGAAAGGCACTTTGCGCCTCTGAATGAACCGTCGCCGCCGATGACGACTAATCCCTCGATATTTCTTGCTTCGAGCGTTTTAACCGCCTTCTTCTGCCCCTCTTTCGTGAGCATTTCAAGGCAGCGCGCAGTTCTGAGCTTAGTGCCGCCGCGCTGAACGATATCGGATACGGAACGCATTTCCATAGCAATCATATCGTCGTCAATCAGTCCCTGATAGCCGCGCTCTATGCCGTAAACTTCCATACCGTAGTAAAGCGCCGTTCTGACAACAGCCCTTATGCAGGCGTTCATACCGGGAGCATCGCCGCCGCTCGTAAGCAAACCTATTCTTTTCATACAAGAACCTCCGAAATTGCAAGCCGCCGCACGACGGGTATACCCGTCAGCCCCCTTAATTTTTTGCGTCGGCTATATTTTTCATCCATTCAATTAAATATTATAACAGATTAAATTACTAATTACAACCTTTTTATGGAAATAATTTTTCTATTCGACATATTTGATTTCTTCTTCCAACAGCAAAGTAAACAGCTCGGCAAGAAGTCCGCGGCAATAGTTTATTCCGTGCGAAAGCTTATACTTTTTACTGCCGCGCACGAGAGCGCAGTCGGTTTCGCCTTCGTAGTTTTCAAGCATTGCGACAAGCTCGTTGAATTCGTCGTCGCTCATTCTGCTCGCATTCAGCCACAAAATAGCCTTCTTTTTCTTTGCCGCAGCCCCGCTTCCCGCCAGCTTTTTATCGAAAACGGACGGATCCATCTCGGTTACGTCGTCTAAAATTATGCTGGGCTCGTCGTCCTTCGAAAGGTCCAGCTTTCCGCGCAATCTCACGATTTTATCGACGGCAAGCACCGCTTTAATTCTTTCGAAAATCGCGGGGAACGCAAC
>CAMWKX010000082.1 GCA_947174955.1 uncultured Clostridia bacterium
GGGTTCAAATCCTCCTGCGCCTTCAAAGTCTTGTCGTACTCGGCTGTCAGCTTTTCGTGCTCGGCGCGGACGGTCGCCATAGCCTCGTCCATTTCGGCGAGCCTTTCTTTCAACAGCTCCTTCTTAGCCGAAAGCGAACCGATATTCTCCTTCATTTCCGAAAGATCGCGGAAGGTTTCCAGAACGCGCTTTCTGTGCTCATTAGTCGACAGTTCGTAGCTTGCGATATTCTCCGTAAGCCTGGCAATATCCGCCTGCAATTCAGCGCAGGTTGCGCGCAGTTTCTCTATTCTCTCGCCGTTCTTTGCCGCGTAGTCCTCACAGCGGCGAATGCCCTTGTCGACGTCGCCTATGCGCTTGGTCGCGAAAACTATGTCGTCCTGCGCCTGCTGCAACTTGTACTTGACCGCATTAGCGCGCTCCTTGAACACCTTGCTCTCGCCCGTACTGCGCTCCAAGCCGACGGTGTATTCCAGGCGTTCCTCGTTGAGCTTTTTAAGCCTCTCGTCCGCACTTGCCAAAGAAGCGCGGCACTCCTCGTACTCTGATAACAGCGATGCGGCAAGCTCGGTATTGGTCTTAATCTGCGCGTTTAATTTATCAATGCGCGCGCTTATCTTTTCCCTTTCGCCCGCCGCGCCGTCGTGACGGAATATGTAAGTATTGATTTCGTTGAGCCGCAGGGTTGCGTACAGCTCGTTGTACTTTTTCGCGTTTTCAGCCGCCTTTGCAAGCGGACCCAACTGCCTCTCGACTTCGGACATACGCTGTGCGAACACGAACAGATTGTCGCGCGAATAGCCGAGCTTTCTCTCCGCCTCCGCCTTTCTGTCCTTGAACATAACTATGCCCGTCGCCTCTTCGAATATGGAGCGGCGCTCCTCGGGACGGGAGTTCATTATCTGCGCGATACGTCCCTGACCGATAATCGAGTAGCCCTCTTTCGCCGCGCCCGCGCCGTGCAACAAGCCCGTTAAGATTTTCATACGCGAGGGCTGCTGGTTTAAAAGGTACTCGCTGGTGCCGTCGCGGTAAAGGCGGCGGGTCATTTCTATTTCGTCCGCGTCGTAGTCGAATATGCGGTTGGTGTTGTCGAAAGTCAGCGTGACCTCGCAAAACGAGGTCTTTTTGCGCTTTTCGGTACCGTTGAAAATGACGTCCATCATCTGCGAGCCGCGCATCACCTTTGCCGACTGCTCGCCGAGAACCCAGCGGATGGCGTCGGCAACGTTGGACTTGCCGCAGCCGTTGGGTCCGACTATACACGTTACGCCGTCGGTTAAAGGTATCTCGGTTTTATCCGCAAACGATTTAAAGCCGATTAGTTTTATCTTTTTGAATTGTACCATTTCAACACCCTTTATTTATATACTCGTAAGCTTTTTTCGCCGCGAGCTTTTTCGCCTCTTTGAAGTTTGCGCCTTCGCCCGTAAAAACTTTATCTTCAATCGTCAGATATATAGTGTGCTTCGGGTCGTCGGGATTTCTATCGTATTTTGCCGCCGGGCAGATTTCGTTGAGTTTGGCAACGTAGTTGACCGTGTCGGGAAGCGGGGTCAAAGTCGACAGCGCGAAATTTCTTGCCGCGTCCAGACCGCCGTCCAGATAGATTGCCGCGGTCACCGCCTCGTACGCGCTGGGCACAGACTTTTTATTGCCGTTGTCCCCCTTGTCCTTCAATAAAGCCTTATCCAGTCCAAGCCTCTCGGACACGGGGCGGAGCGCCTCGTCGGAGATATACTCCTGCTTCTTTTCGGTAATTTCGCCTTCCGTCAGATTTTCCGCGTAAAACTTTTCCGCAACGATAAACGTTAAAAGCGCGTCGCCTAAGCATTCCAGGCTTTCGTTATTATTCTCATTGTCGTACGACGACAGCGTGAGCGCCTTTTTCAAAAGCGCCTTGTCCTTAAACGTATAGCCGCACGCCTTTTCTATATTTTCGAAACCGTTCATTCTTCCGCGGGGATAAGGTTGTCCAGATCAACCTTGGCAAGCATCTCTTCCACCTTGGGCACGAGTCCGTTGCGGTGAATGGAAAGCGCGTTTTTGATTGCGTTGGTTATCGTCGTGGGCTTGGACGAGCCGTGGCTTTTAACCACAACCTTCTTCAAGCCAAGAAGAAGCGCGCCGCCGTACTTATCGAAATCCAGCCCCTTTTTCATTCTCTTTATCGCGCCGCCCGCAAAGACCGCACCCAAAAGGGAAGCGGGCGAGGACTTGAACTGCTTTTTCATTGTGACGAGTATCATCTTCGCGCAGCCCTCTATGGATTTAAGCGCAACGTTGCCCGAAAAGCCGTCGGCGACCACAACGTCTACGTCGCCGAAATTTATATCTCTGCCCTCGACGTTGCCCACGAAATTTATGCCCTCCATTTTTTTAAGGTACTGATAGGTTTCCTGTCTTAAAGGGTCGCCCTTGTGCTCCTCGGTGCCGTTGTTTAAAAGTCCGACTTTGGGGTTGGTCTTGCCGAAACCCGCCTGCGCGTAAACGGACGCAAGCACGGCGAACTGGCAGAGCATTACGGGCTTGCACTCGGCGTTCGCGCCGCAGTCGCAAAGAAGGGTAACGCCGCCGTTGACGTTGGGAATTGCGGGGCAGAGCGCCGCGCGCTTAACTCCCCTTATTCTACCTAAAATAATCTGACCGCCCGCAATAGTAGCGCCCGTCGAACCCGCTGTGACGAGTCCGCAGATATCGTCCTGCTTTTTGAGTTGCCAGAACGCCGCCGTGAGCGAAGCGTTTTTATTCTTAATCGCTTCCGTGGGAATATCGTTCATACCGATAACGTCGGGGCAGTCGATAATTTCCAGTCTTGAAGCATCGTATTTGTATTTGGCAAGTTCGGCTTTGAGTTCCGCCTCTCTTCCCGTGATTATAAGGTAAAGCTGCTTGTCGTCTTTAAGCGCTTTTACCGCTCCTTCGACAACCGCCGCGGGCGCATTATCGCCGCCCATACCATCTAAAATAATTTTATCCACTCTCAAATTTCCTCGAATAAAAATCGTTCTCTTATGATTATATCATAAGATTTGTAAAAACACAAATATATAGCGGATAATTTATCAATTAGTTAAAGCGGAATTATCCGCGGCTTTCTGTACGACGTCGGCAACCGCGCGGTACTTGTCCTTTCTTATAAGAGTGCACGTTTCTTCGCCCCCGCGGCTCTTTATAAGATAGCCCTCGCTCTCGGTGCCCTCCCTGCCGTAGGTCAAAATTTTGTCCTCGTCGCCCTCGACGATTACGGCTTCGGGGCGGGGTATGGTGTTGGTAACCGTCGATTTCAACGAGTATTTATAGCCGTCGCTTTCGCCGTAAACCGTGCAGGTTATACTGCCCAAACCGCAATTGACCCGCACATATATGGGGGTTAAGCGGTTATTTTTGAATTTCAAGTCGAAATAACTGCCGCTCACCATAGCATCGCGGGAGGGCGCAACGTATCCCACTTGCAGGCTGTGCGGGTGGTATTCGACGATTTCCAGCCCCGATAAAAGCGCGGCGTTGTACAGCGTAGTCGAAACCTGGCACACCCCGCCACCGAAGCCTAACACGAATTTGCCGTCCTCGATTATCTTTGCGGGCTTGAAACCGTTGCCTTCGGTACGCGCGCCCACGGTGCCGTTAAACGAAAAAGTCTCCCCGCTTTTTACCGTACAACCGTTGATTTTCGACGCCGCAAGGCGAATATTGCCCGAACGGTCGGTGTTATCTGCGTCAAAGTACGTGGTAAACGAGTAAATTTTTTGCGTGCGCGCTTTGATATCTTCGGTTGTCAGTTGCCGTTTTATAACGCGGGTACATATGCGCACCTGCTCAAATCCGCCTTCGAGAGATTTGTCGATATCCGCCGAAAGCCGCGCTCTGTCGCACTCCACGCCGTCGCTGCCCTTGAAGTAAGTGAAAGGTTCGCCCTCGGCGTTGAACACGGCGTAAGGCTCCGTCGGAGCACGGTATAGGGCGGCACATATGCCGTCGATAATCTCGTCTTTGCCGTTAAGTCTGTAAGTCACGGGAGCGGAATATACACCGCCGCGGGTTATTTTGGGCAGCAATTCGTCGAAGGTATCTACGTAGTCGATTTCGGGAAATGCATAGGTGAAAACCCGTTCATCGGCACATATATGCAGTCGTTTGGTCTTTAACTCCTCCTCCACGCCCCGCCGAAGCACGGTTTTTGCCGCCGTGCGGGTAAGCCCGCCGACGTCCGTTCCGTTGACGAAAGTGCCGCGCGGAAGTCTTGTTACAAAGCCGCAGCAAAAAAATACCGCGCTTGCAATTAGCACAAGCGCAGTAATAATAAGCGTAAATTTTACGGTTAATTTTCTCAAAGTATTTTAAGTGCGGACAAAAGCGATTCGTCGGGATAGAACGGCGGCTCGCCTATGCGCCTGTTGCCCTCGGCATAGTGCGTATCCGAACCGCCCGTTACCAGCAAACCGTACTTTTCCGCCAGCTCCTTGTAGTACTGCGTTTCACTGAAAGTATGCCCCGAATATACCGCTTCTATGCCCAAAAGCCCGCAGGGAATAAGTCTTTCGATAAGCGCGGTTACCCCCTCGGCGTCGAGAGTAATTCTCCCAGGATGAGCCAGCGAGCACACCCCGCCGCACTCTTTTATCATACGCGCCGTCTCTTCCGGCGCGGGTCTTTTTATACTCGAAAAGCCCGCCGTGCCGTAGTTTAAGTACTTGCCGTAAAAAGCCCAGGGCGAGCTTGCATAGCCCTTTCTTGCGCCCGCAACGGCAATATGCACGGCGTGCAGAGGCGATTTTTCACACCTGCGTTCTCTCAGAACTTCTCCGTAAGAAATATTAACGTTGACCTTCGCAAGCTTTTGCAGAATGTCAAAGGTCCGTTCTTCCGCTCCCTCGCAAAGCTGCTTATTAAACGAGGCGTACGCGGGGTTGGAGTAATCCATAGCGTAGCCGAGAATATGCACCTTCACGTCGCCGTCGTAGGCGGAAATTTCCTCGCCGTCCACCGCCGTGATGCCCGCCTTTAAAGCAAGCTCTTTAACGGCGCGGCGCGCGTTGGAATTGTCGTGGTCGGTAACCGAAATCAGGTTTACGCCCGCACGGCGCGCACCCGTTATTACGTCCGCGGGCGACTGACCGCCGTCCGAGTAATATGTATGAATGTGCATATCGGCACGTATCATCTTTTAATCGCGCCCCCTTCGATCATTATCTTGTTCACGTCTTTGCCGTACAGCACGCGCTCGGCGTGGGTGCAGGTTATAATGGTCTGCAACCCGTCCGTGCGCCCCACCAGCTTTTTGCGGCGGGGAAGGTCGAGTTCGCTCATAACGTCGTCTAAAATGAGCACGGGATATTCGCCGCACGCCTCCTTGAACACGTTGACCTCGGCAAGCTTGATTGCAAGCGCCGCCGTTCTCGTCTGCCCCTGCGAAGCAAAATTTTTGGCGTCCGCGCCGTTAATCGTAATGTCAAGATCGTCGCGGTGCGGTCCGCTCACGGTGTAGCCCAAACGGATATCACGCTCGTAGTTGTTGGAAAGCTCGTCGAAGAGCCGTTTTTCAAGCTCCTCTTCGCCCCCCTTGTACTTCTTTTCGGGCGCGATTAAAAGCTCCTCCGCGCCGTCGGTAAGATAGGCGTGCGCCTCGGCGGCAAGCGGCGACAGTCTGGCAACGTATTCCGCACGCTTGCTCGCAACGACCGCCGCGTATTTGCACAGCTGCGCGTCCCACACGGGCAGAGTTTCGAAGACCATATTCAAATCGCGGTTCTTTAAAAGGTTGTTGCGCTGTTCTAAAATTTTATTGTAGCGGGAAAGCGCGACGAAGTACGGGCGGGACAACTGCGATATCGAAACGTTTAAAAATCTGCGCCTCTCGTCTGGTCCGTCCTGGATTAATCTGAGTTCCTGCGGCGAGAAAAAGACGGCGAAGATATTGCCCATTAAATCGGCGTTGCGCGTAATCTTATTGCCGTTGACCTTCACTTCGCGCCCGCCCTCGGTTATGTGCGCGGAAATACTCACTTCGCCGTAACGCCCCTCGCAAACGCAGGATATGTCGGCGGCGGTTTCTCCGCTTTTTATAAGCTGTTTTTCGCGGCGGGTGCGCGGCGAAGTACCCGTGCAGAGG
>CAMWKX010000083.1 GCA_947174955.1 uncultured Clostridia bacterium
GCGCAGTTACCGCTCATTCTTCTGGGAAGCATTTTGCCCGACTCGGTAACGAACTTCTTCAGACGGTTAATGTCCTTGTAGTCAATCTCCGCTACCTTTTCCTGACAGAATATGCAGACCTTTCTGCGGGGAGCCTTTTTATAGCTCTTTTTAACAGTTGTCTTCTCTTCCATTTTAATTCTCCTATTTAATGTCGCCCCTTTTTAATTAAAAGGGAATGTCGCTGTCGTCGTCGAACGACTGCAATGCGGGTTTGTTCGAACCTCTGTTTCCGCCGCGCGCGGGTGCGGGTGCGTCAACGTTGTCGAATCCTTCGGAATTCCTCGGCGTTAAAAATTCAACGTCCTGCGCGATAATGTCCACGGCAGTGCGCTTTGCACCCGTGCTGTCCTCGAAATTTCTCAACTCTATGGTGCCCGATACCGCAACCTTGTTGCCCTTTTTGGCATAGCGCGAAACCGTTTCCCCAAGACCGCGCCACGCGGTAACGTTGAAGAAATCCGTCTTTCTTTCGCCGTCGGCGCCCGAATAATTTCTGTTAACCGCAATTGCGAAACGGCAGATTGATACGCCGCCGCTCGTTTCGGTGAGTTCGGGGTCGCGCGTGAGATTACCGATTAAAAAAACCTTGTTCATTTGTCTATCCTTACTTTTTCGTTGTCATTCTTCTTAAAACTTCCGCGGTTAAGCCTGCAACTCTGTCAAGCTCTTTAACCACTGCGCTTTCGGCTTCGAAAGTCATTAAAACGTAATAGCCGTCGGACTTATAATTGATGGGATAAGCCAACTTTTTTACGCCCCACTTGTCGGTGGAAACGACTTTGCCGCCGTTAGACGTCACGATACCCTCGAACTTGGAAACCAGAGCTTCCTTAGCTTCGTCGGCAACGCTTGCGTCCAAAACGTAAAGCATTTCGTAAGTTTTCATAATTTTCACCTCCCGGACTTAATCGGCGTATCAACTACGATACGCAAGGCATTGTGCGCGTTAAAGTGCGCGCTTTTATATATTACAGTAATAATTTTTAATTGTCAAACGATTTTTGCCGTCAACTTTTACTCGGCAAGAAGATGGTTGACGACAAGGTTGATAAGGTTGGCGAGCTTCATTTCACCGAGCGTTACGCCCTCGCTTTCGTTCGACGTCAGCTCACCGTCGGCGTTTACGTATTGGTTGACAAGCTTTAT
The DNA here is from genome assembly GCA_947174955.1 of uncultured Clostridia bacterium. Classification (GTDB taxonomy): domain Bacteria; phylum Bacillota; class Clostridia; order Christensenellales; family Borkfalkiaceae; genus Coproplasma. The sequence goes on from CAMWKX010000083.1 coordinate 1,189, forward strand.
CTTCTTATTAAGCTGTGCATCCGTGGCATTGACTACTCCCGCCTTGGCAAGTTCGGAAAGCGTTGCGTCGTTTACGCTGTCCGCGCACGCCGCAACCATATTGTTGAAGTTGTTCATCGTGTACGCCTTTTCTTTGCCGTTCTTATAAAGCACGAGCCGCCACATCCCCTTCGCCTCGCCGTAGGTGTAGAAAGTACCCGCGTTGAACTGCTGTTCGGTAAGATGCCCCAGCGCGTCGTCCTTTTCCGTTTCGTCCGTCAGCGCGTCCGCCTGCGTATGGTCGAGAATGAACGCTTCTCCTTCCTTTACGTAGTACAGCCATTCCGCGTTATACTCGGTTGCAAGCGCGGGCTCGGCGTTCTTACCTACCTTGTACACTTCCTCGGCATAGACCATCTGAATATACAGCTCGTCGATTGCCGAAGTCAGTTCGGTCAACTTGTGGTCTTTGAGCTGACGCAGTATCGCGCTTTCCTCGATTTTGTCCGCGTCCATAACTTCGCGCACCGTCAGCTCCTCTATGCGGTTTGCCATCTGGGAAAGCCTGGTGTCCTTTATCGCGCCGAGCATAGGGCTTTCGCTGCCGTCCAGATTGAGCACGTCGCCCACGGTCAGAGCGTCGGCAAAGCCGTTTACGCGGTCACCCACGTTGTTCACCTTGGTGCCGCCGACGACGACTCTGTTGCCCTCGTCGTCGTAGTACACTACCGCGGTTATATTTTCCGAGCCGCCGCTTTCCTCGGTGGCAATATAGCATTCCCTTTCCTCACCGCCGACGTTAATTTTGCCTGCATATCTGAACCCTTCGCCTACGTTCTGTTCCTTTATCCCTGTTACGCCGTATGCGAGATAAGCCATAATCGGCTCGTCGACGCTCACGTCCATAAGCACGGTTATGGGCATATTGTTTGCAAGAGCGGCTACGTCCTTTACCTTTACGCCGTCGATTTCAGAGCCGTCGGCGCCGACGACCTCGGCTATATATCTGCCGTCTATGTCAAGCTTGACGGTTACGATCTGCTCGTCTTCGCCGTCCTTGTCGTAGACCGCAGTGTACGTGTTGTCGCCGTTGGACTGCAAATCGGAAATTTTATAGGCGATATAGCACATTACCTTGTTGCTCGGCGAAACGTCGGACAGGAAAGTGCTGACTTCCAGGTCGTTGATAATTTCGTCGATGCCCTCGCCGCGGAGAAGCGAACCGAGAGTCGTAGTGCCGAAAATCTTTTTGATGTTGCTGTCGCCCTGCATAACGTCCGCAACGAGTATGGAATCGAGGGGCGAGAATGGGTCGGCAATTATGTCGTACAGCGTGAGCGCGTCGAGCTGCACGAGCTTATTTTCGCTGTCGCGGAAATAGTTCTTGCCGCTGTACGTCTTTAACAACCACCTTTCGTTTTCATCCTTTTCGGTATAGTAATAATTTCTGGCGAACTGCGCGTCATAGGAACAGTCGTCCGTCGAAGCGGATATCGCCGCATAATCGAGCGTGAATTTACCGTCGTTGGGTTTCACGGCGATAAACACCGTATCTTCGCCGTACTCTATCGGCTGGAATTTATACGTCTTGCCGTTGTCGTCTTCCTTGGTAACTTCTCCCGCCGAATAATCGGCTTGCTCTATTCCGTTCTGCGTTACTTTGCAGGGAACGTAGTAAAGAATTTTACGTTCGTATTCCGTGCCGTTGTCCTCGAACGTGCCCGCGTCGCACAGCCAGTCCTCGCTCAGTCTTTCGAAGCGTCCGCCGTATCCTTCCACATTCGCGTCGTTGCCGCTGTAATCTATGCGGAAATATTCGCCGTCGCTGTTCATAAAGTAATCGTACATAACGGGCAATTTAAGCTCGCCATCTCTTCTGCCGTCGGAGTAAGTTACCGCGGCGTAGTCGCACTCCGAGCCCATAACCAGCGTCTTGACGAGAAGGTTCGGATCGTCGCCGAGCACGCCCAGCTTTTCCAAAAGCGGCGCGGTTTTGACGTTCATAACGCTTTCCGATAAAACCTGCGCGAGGTTCATCAAGGGGTTGCTTTCGAACTCCCTGTGGTCGATTTCGATATAGTCGTCCGCGATACCGTAAAAGGCGTCGAGAAGCTTTTGCGTGGCGGGGATAAGATGGTTTATGTCGTCGAAGCTCTTGCCGACTATCGCCAACTCGCCGTTTTCGAACACAAGCCCCTTTACGCCCGAGATAAGCTCTTTGAGGTTGGAAACGCCGCCGTTTTCGGTGTCGGTGTTGATATAGATATTGTTTCCGTCATCGTCCTTGTTGTTAATGCCGATGGTTGCCATAACGGTGTCGAGGTCCTTGTTGACGACGAACCAGTAAACGCCGAAAATCGCCCCGACCTCGACTAAGATTGCGAATATAAATCCAAGCAGGAACGCTATTATTCCCGTTACGAGTTTTGACCCGCCTTTTGACATAAAACTACCTCTCCCGCAAAACCTGCGTTTTGCATCGTCTTAATTATACTATACGCGCGTGTAAAAGGCAAATTATTAACGCCGATAATTTTTTTACTGCCCGCGGCGCGCCAGTGCGTATTTTATTAACCTTTCTTTCTCGTTTAATACGTTGCCGATTGCACATTCGCCGAGCAGCATTTTTAAGGTTTTCGCCGTTTCGTCGGGGCATATTCCCGCACCAATCAGTTCGTCGCCCCTTACTTTCAGCTCCTTTAAAGTGAAAGGCACGCCCTCGCTTTTCATTTTTTCATATATGTCTTTCCACTTTTTAACGCACGGCGCAACGGACAAATCGTCCTTGCACGCGGAAAAATCCGCCTGCTTTAAAAGGAGCAGCTCGTCGAAAACCGCAAGATTTGCCACGATAAACTTGCGCACCTTGTTCTCCGACGCCGCGCCCGACAAATCGTACATATGCCACCGCACGAGCTCGCATACCCTTGCCGTTACCTTAGAGGGCACGCGCAGTCTTTTGCAGATGTTTTCCGCAATGACCGCGCCCTCCTCTTCGTGGCGGGCGAACCTGCCGTAATTGATTTGACAAAAGGGCTTGCCGACGTCGTGCAAAAGCGCAGCAAGGCGGATTTCTGGCGGGGCGTACAGTACGCACTTCAAAGTGTGTTCGAGCACATCGTGGCTGTGGAAATCCCTGCGCTGATACATATTGTCGCCGAGCGCAAGCTCTGGCAATATGCGGGCAAGCACGCCCGTTTGTTTCAAAAGTTCGAGCCCTTTATACTGCGCGCCGTCCACGCCGTACTTCAAGTCGGCGTGCAGAATGGCGTTGAGCTCCGCCCATATCCTTTCCGCCGCGATATCGTCGATGAGTTCGCAGTTTTCCCGCGCGCCGTCTATACATTCTTCCGTTGGAGTAAACCCGGTTTGCGCGGCGATACGGCAAAGGCGCATCAACCTCAGCCCGTCCTCGCCGAACACCTTTTTGGCTTCGACCACGGTCGTCACGCGCCTGTTCATTATATCGTCAATGCCGCCCAGCGGGTCGACGAATTTTTGCCCCGCGATATCGTAATACACCGCGTTGCACTTAAAGTCACGGCGGCGGGCGTCGCTTGCGATATCGTCGGTGAAGAACACCTCGACGGGCGAGTGCGTGCCCCGAACATACCTGTCCGTGCGGAAAGAAGTGAACTCGTAGTCTTTTCCGTCCGCGCTCATCAAAACCGTGCCGGTGTTCTTATAGACCGCCGAAACGGTCAACCCGACCGACTTTGCCGCGGCGCAGACCTCGTCCGCAGAGAGGGGCGCGCAGATATCCAAATCGCCGCACCCGAGCGACAATCCCGCTAAAAAGTCGCGGCACGCCCCGCCGACAACGTACAGCGGTTTGTTCAGCGCGGCGGCGAGCGTTTTAAGTTTTGTGGGGATTATATTCTGCATATTGGCTCAAATTCCCTGCTTTATTCAGTTTTAACATTATAGCAAATTTATAAAACTATTGCAATCCTTGCAATAATAATGTATAATATTTTGTGAGTTTTACAAGAGAGAAAAATTATGTATCACATTATATTGAACGGTCATAACACGGACGGAAAGACCGCGGCTAAGATAGAAACGGTTAAAAGTGTATTCGAAGCGGCTGGCAAGGAAATTACGGTGCACTCCACCACTCACGCGGGGCACGCAAAGGAAATTGCCGCCGAACTGACCGCGGACGGCGGGTTTGCCGATATTATCGCAATGGGCGGCGACGGCACTCTGCACGAGGTTTTGAACGGCATTGCAAACCCCGCAAACTGCACTCTGGGGCTTATCCCCCTCGGGACGGGTAACGACTTTGCCGAAACCGCGAAACTCTCCCACGACGTAAAAACCGCCGCGGAGCTGATAGCTTTCGGCGGGCCGACGCCCATCGACTACATAGAGCTCGACGGCGGACTGCGCAGCATTAACGCGGTCGGTATGGGCATCGACGTGGACGTGTTGCAGCGCGCCTACGCGGGCAAAGCCAAGGGCAAAAACAAGTACTTCAAGGCTTTTTTAAAGAGCCTTAAATATTACAAGGCTTCCACCTTCAAAGCGAGCTGGGACGGCGGCGAAGAGCGCGAGTACACGGGCATAATCGCGTGTCTGGGCAACGGCAGACAAATCGGCGGCGGCATATTGCTCTTCCCCGACGCTCAAATAGACGACGGATTTATCGACCTTATCGTCGTCGACTACCTCTCGAAGTTCAGAACGCTGATAGCGTTTATGAAACTGAATTCGGGCAAGGTCAATAAGGTCAAAGAGGTCACGCACGTAAAATGCAAGAGCGTGCGCATAACGCCCGTAAACGGCAGCGCGCCCATTCAGGCGGAAGGCGAAATTTACGAAAATACGCCGCTTAGCGCGCACATAGTTGCGGGGCAACTCAAATTTTACCTGCCTTCAAAGAATAAATAATTAATCAATGATAGAAAAATATTACAGGCGAATTAT
>CAMWKX010000084.1 GCA_947174955.1 uncultured Clostridia bacterium
AGGTAACGCTGTCTTCCGACACGGACGAAATGGACGACGGCAACTACGTAACGCTCGCCACCATTCACTCCGTCAAAGGGCTTGAATTCAACGACGTTTTTATCTGCGGAATGGAGGACGGAATTATGCCCTCGTCGCGTTCGGACAGCGATCCCGCAAGTCTGGAAGAAGAGCGCAGGCTTATGTACGTCGCAATCACCAGGGCGCGCAAACGCCTGTGGATAACCCGCTCCAAAAGCCGCTATCTATACGGCAGAAGAGAGCCGACGAGACCTTCCCGCTTTATCTTGGAGCTCAAGGACGATTTGGGCATAGCGGAGGGCGCGTTGCGCTCGGGCGTGCCTCAGTATATGGGGCGGTCGGGCAACAGTTACGGCTACGGCTCTATTAAGCGCAGTAACGGCTACGAGGGCGATTTCTGGGACAGCGTACCCTCGCGCGGACGCGGCGTTTATTCTTCGGACGACGGCTATTCCCCCGATATTGCTCCCAAGCAGAACACGGCGAAGAGTTCGTTTTCGGCGGCAAACAGCTTCGGCGGCTTGAAGAAGTTTACGTCGGGCAATACTGCGCAGAAAGCGGGCGGAAAGGAATACCGCGTCGGTATGAAAGTGCGCCACCTCAAGTTCGGAGTGGGCACTATTATAGCAATGAAAAACGGCGGCACGGAGCTTCATATTGCATTTGAAAATCAGGGCATAAAGGCGTTATCGGCATCGCTCGCCCCCTTGGAGATACTTTAATGAAAGACAGAGTAAGAGAGCTCATAGACACGCTCAACAAATGGGCGTACGAATATTACGTTCTGGATAACCCGTCCGTGCCCGACAGGGAGTACGACAGGCTTTACGACGAACTGCGGGAAATCGAGGAAAGCACGGGCATAAGAGAGTTCGACAGCCCCACGCGCAGGGTAGGCGGCGAACCGATAAAAGGCTTTGAAAAGCACGCCCACGTTCACAGGCTTTACAGTCTGGATAAGTCGGTAACGTACGATATGCTTAACGCGTTTTTCACGCGCATCAAAAAAGTCGTGCCGGAGCCCGAATTCACCGTTGAATACAAGTTCGACGGGCTGACGATGTGCCTCACTTATAACGAAGGCAAGTTCGTGCGTGCGACCACCCGCGGAAACGGCGTGGAGGGCGAGGACGTAACTGCACAGTGCCTCACTATAAAATCCTTCCCGCTCGCCATAAAATACAAGGGGTTGCTTGAAGTGCAGGGCGAGGCGGTCATACGCCTTTCCGTTTTGAAAAACTACAACAAGACGGCGAAAGAACCGCTCAAAAACGCACGCAACGCGGCGGCGGGCGCGATACGCAATCTCGACCCCGCACAGACGGCGGAACGCAAGCCCGAAATTCTCTTTTACAACGTCAACTATATGTCGGAGGGCGAGCTTGCAACCCAAGCCGAGCACTTCGAATTTTTAAAGGACAACGGCTTCAAGGTCTATCCGTTTTTGCGTATCTGCAAGACGGAAGAGGAGGTCTTTTCCGCAATCGAGGAAATAGAAGTCGAGCGCAAGAAAATCGACGTTTTAACGGACGGCGCTGTCATCAAACTCAACGACTGCACCCACCGCGAGGATATAGGCTATACGGATAAATTCCCCCGCTTTGCAATGGCTTTCAAGTTCGAAGCGGAGGAGGCGGAAACCGTCGTAAAAGCCGTGCGCTGGCAGGTAGGCAGGACGGGCAAGCTCACGCCCCTTGCGGAAGTAGAGCCCGTCGATTTGGGCGGCGTAACGGTAAGAAAAGCCACGCTCAACAATTTGGGCGATATCGCCCGCAAGGACGTCAGGATAAACAGCAGAGTGCTTATAAGGCGCTCTAACGAAGTTATTCCCGAAATACTCGGTTGCGTGGAGCACACGGGCGAAAGCGTGGAAGTCAAAAAGCCCGAAATCTGCCCCTTCTGTTCAAGCGCCGTCGTGGAAATAGGCGCAAACCTTTTCTGCCCCAACAGAAACTGCGCACCTCGCGTTGTAGCAACTCTCGCGCATTTCGCTTCCAAAGGCGCAATGGATATCGAAGGTTTTTCGGAAGCCACGGCTCAGCTTTTACTCGATAAGCTTGGCGTGGATAAACCCTCCCGCCTGTACACGCTTACGGCGGAGGAAGTAGGCAGTTTGGAAGGCTTCAAGCAAAAGAAAACGGAAAACCTGCTAAAAGCGATAGAGGGCAGTAAGACTATCCCGCTGGACAGATTTATCTTTGCGCTCGGCATAGACGGAGTGGGCAAGGTTGCTTCCAAAGCGCTTGCAAACGCGTTTGAAAGTATGGAAAATTTAAGGGGCGCAACGGTTGAACAGCTCGTAGAGCTGGACGACGTCGGCGAAATTACGGCGCAGGCGATAGTGGGCTGGTTTGCGGACGAAGAGAACAAAAACGAGTTAGAAGAGCTTAAAAAACATATCACCTGCGAACAGGTCAAAAAACGCGTTGCCTCGGGCATATTCGCGGGCGAAAGCGTTGTGTTGACAGGCACTTTGCAAGGTTTTAAGCGCAGTCAGGCGCAGAAGATTATAGAAGATAACGGCGGTGAATGTCAAAGCTCGGTAACTGCAAAAACCACTTTGGTAATAGCGGGCGAAGCGGCAGGCTCCAAGCTCGACAAAGCCAAAAAACTCGGAATAAAAATAATCGACGAAGCGCAATTTATCGAAATGATAAAAGGGTAAATATAAAAGCAAAATGCGGCGGCGCAAAGATTTGCGCCGCCGCTTACTTTATACTAATCTTTTAGAATACTGCTCGAATTCTTCCTGTGTTATAGCCCCGTTAATGTAGTACAGTGCAAAAAGTGCAACGTATGCGCGGTAGCGGTATTCTTTTATCCTTTTTTCTTTTAGTTTACCGTACTCGGTTTCCCAACCGTCATCTTCAAATAATTGCTTCTTTTTTTCGGCATATTCCTCGGCGGTAATCAATCCTTTTTTCATTTGCCTGAAGTACAGTTTTATCTCGTTATAGTTTTTTTCCAAACTGTTAGCTTTCTTTATCATAACTATTTCCAATATTAATTAACTCAATAATTTTATTTTTACTTTTGGCGTACTCTATTGTATACCACGTCCCGCCTTTTTCTATGCCGTTAAACGCAGCAATAACAACGCTACTTTTATCTACCATATATCGATTACGCTTTAACATACATTCTGGGGTGTAACGTTCTGAAATAAGGTTCACGCTGTCGGCACGAGCTAATAAGCTGTTATATCTTAATTTATCCGTTTCCGTCCATTTAAGCGTTTGGTTTTTGCAAGGTATGGCACACTCCAACGAAAAGGGATAATGTTCTGTATCACGCAAGTCTAACACAATTTCGGCGAAATCAAAATCAACACCTATTGCCATTCCCGAAATAAATTTAATTACACCGTATTCACGGTATGCGAGGATAATCTTCTGTTTTAATTGTTCTAAAAAGATTTTATATTTCGGCTCATCAACTCCGTATTTAAACGGAAAGCTTTTCGGTCTGTGTCCTGTACAACAACAAGTTTTTACCATAATATTTTCCTTGCTCTATGAATGTAGTTTTTCGTGGGATTCCGTAAAATATTATAGCAAATGTAAGTTATAAAGTCAATTTCGTGGAGTTCCACGAGAGAAAATTATTTGAATTCCATATAATAAATCGTGGAACAACGATAAGAAATTTCACGATTTATTATGAGAACAAACGAAGCAATTTTAAAGCGTATCGAGGAGATATGCAAAGAAAAAGGTAAGAATATCTGTAATGTGTGCTTAAATGGAGGCAAGTCACCGTCGGCTCTTTATGACTTAATGAAGGGACGGACGAAATGCCCGAAAGTAATAACTATTAAAAGTTTTTGTGAGGGAGCAGGTATTACTTTGGCAGAGTTTTTCAATAGAGATTACTTTAACGATTTAGAAGACGACGATTAACAAAAAAGCGGCGGTAATTCAACCGCCGCTTTTGCTATTCGTCTTTATTATTCACTTTGTATTCAACAGAGGCGGCGGTGACGAAGTAAATCGCCAGAGCACCGCGTTTTTTAAGTTCCGTGCAAACCGCTTCCGCAGTCGCGCCCGTAGTCATTACGTCGTCAACCAAAATAAGCGTTTTGCCTTTCACAACTTTTCCGTCCGCTTTAAAACAGCCTTTTAAATTGTTTTCGCGTTCGGCTTTGGAAAGGCTCTTTTGCTGTTCCGTCTTTTTAACTTTCGTCAATGCGTTTTTAATAAGAGGAACGCTAAGCCTTTCGGAAAGCGCTTTTGCAAGCAGTTCGGCTTGATTATAACCGCGTTTGCGTACGTCGCTCTTAGTCATCGGCACGAAGCAAATTCCGTCCGCATTTGCAAACTCCGCGCATTTATCCTGTAACAAATCGGCAAAGTAATCTTTAAGGTACGCGTTGCCGTGCTTGAATTTGTAGATAAGCTTTGCACCGCCGTCCGCGTATACTATTGCGGATGCGGCTTTTTTATACGCAGGCGCAAACGCTTTACATTCAAGGCACAGGGTAGAGGTCGCCGTTTTTCTTCCGCAAACGGGGCACGTTTCCCCGTCGTTGAATTGTACGGTTTTTGCGCAGTCGGCGCAAAATCTTCCGCCGTCGAAAATCTCTCTCCCGCACAGCTCGCAAGTGAAATTTTCGGGAAAGAACTGCTTATCCAACCAATTCAAAAGTCTCATTTAAGATACTTTGCAAGGTCGGAAATTCTGTCGCACTTTTCCCAGGGCAGTCCGCTCTTGCCGAAGTGTCCATATGCGGCAGTCTGCAAATATATGGGGTTGCGCAAATTCAGCGTTTTAATTATGGAGTAGGGGCGCAGGTCGAATTCCTTGCTTACTATATCGGCAAGCTTATCGTCGGGCAGTTTGCCCGTGCCGAACGTATCCACGAAAACGGAAAGGGGAGCGGAAACGCCAATCGCATATGCAACTTGCAGTTCAACCTTTTCGCACAGCCCCGCCGCAACGAGGTTTTTGCAGATATACCGCGCCATATACGCCGCCGAACGGTCAACTTTGGTGGGATCCTTTCCGCTGAACGCGCCGCCGCCGTGGGCGCACGCACCGCCGTAAGTATCAACTATTATCTTCCTGCCGGTAAGTCCGGAATCGCCCTCGGGGCCGCCGATTAAAAATCTGCCCGTGGGGTTGATATAGTATTTGGTATTGCTATCGAGTAATTGAGCGGGTACGACCGCCTTTATAACGTTTTGCAAAATATCTTCTTTTAATTTGCTTTGCGTAACGCTCTCGTCGTGCTGGGCGGAAACGACTACCGCGTCTATACGCACGGGAGTATTACCCTCGTACTGAACGGTAACCTGCGTTTTGCCGTCGGGGCGAAGGTAGGGGAGCAACCCCGTCTTTCTCACTTCCGTAAGCCTTTTGGAAAGCTTGTGCGCAAGCGATACGGCGAGGGGCATAAGCTCTTCCGTTTCCGTGCACGCGTAGCCGAACATCATTCCTTGGTCGCCCGCGCCGAGCTCGTTTTCAATTTCCTTGTTGCCCTCTTTGTTTTCAAGCGAGCCGTCCACGCCCAGCGCGATGTCCGCACTCTGTTCGTGAATAGCGACGGTGATTTTGCATTTATCGTAAGCGAAGTTGCCGAAATCGTAACCGATATTTTTAATCGTTTTACGGGCAATCGCTTCGTAATCAACCTTTGCAAAAGTCGTAACCTCGCCCATAATAAGCAGTCTGTCATACGCCGCACAGCACTCGACCGCACAGCGCGCATTGGAATCTTGCGCGTAAATAGCGTCAACTATCGCGTCGGAAATGTTGTCGCACAGCTTGTCGGGATGTCCTTCGGTGACGCTCTCGCTCGTAAAAAACTTAGTCATTTGTTTTGCTCCTTTAACTTACTCCCGCGTGATAAGCTTCGCAATACTTTGGCGCGTTCCGTGCCGCCTTGGTCGTGTACTTCATTGTACACTCCCTGCATCGGTACTCACGCTTCTCGTCTTGCTCGCTTCTGACGCGGGGGGGGGTATGGTAAAATATAATGTCGTAAAAAAAATCACCCGAACGGCTTGCAACCGAACGGGTGTTGTCTGTATTTTTTCGTTACCCATCGGTTCGGTCTTAGCA
>CAMWKX010000085.1 GCA_947174955.1 uncultured Clostridia bacterium
GCCGTTGACTCCCACGGTAGCAACGGGTATGCCCGAGGGCATCTGTACTATGGACAAAAGGCTGTCAAGCCCGCCCATCATATCCGTCTTTATGGGCAGACCGATTACGGGAAGAGTCGTATACGCCGCAATAACCCCGCCGAGGTGAGCCGCCTTGCCCGCCGCGCAGATGATGACCTCTATACCGTTATCAGCCGCGCTCTTTGCGAACTCGTGCGCTTCGTCGGGCGTTCTGTGGGCGGAAATTACGCGTACTTCCGTCTCTACGCCGAAGCTCTTCAACGCGGTTACCGCCGCCTTTACTACTCCCAAATCGGATTTGGAACCCATAATAACAGCCGCTTTTGCCATAATAATCTCCCGTATGAACTTTTTTCTTTTGCCGCATACTTTTAATATGCTGTTGCTATCTATCGTTTTCGGCACTTATATCATCGCCGTCAACGTTTACTCGGTTATGTTACTTTTGTCAATCCGCAACGACGCCCTTATGGACGAGGATAAAACCAAGGCCGGCGACGGAAAGTTGCTACTTTCCGCACTCCTGGGCGGTGCGCTCGGCATTTACGTTACGATGTTTATCACCAGATTCAAAATGAAAAATATGCTTCTGATGATTTTGCTGCCCGTTATTGCCGTTTTAAACGTCTGGTTCTGCGTTGTAGCTATCCGTTCGGGCTTGACTTACGTTGCCGTTTGACACAACATTTACAAAATACAGTGTTATTATAACACAACATATTGCGAAAGGGAAATGTTTTGAATTATTTTTTTGCAATTTTATCAACAAAAATTTTCGCCGCCGTGCTCAAATTGCACGGCGGCGCGTTTTTTATCTTCGTTTATTCGGCTTACTTATCGTTTTTAGCGGCAAGCAAATCCCTTATCTGCGTCAGAAGCTCTTCCGTAGTAGGTGCGGGAGGCGCTGCGTTTGCCGCTGCTGCCGCTTCTTCCTCGGCTTTCTTCGCTTCGATCTCGGCTTTTACGACTTCGAGAGCTTCCGCCTTGGAAATACCTTTTTCCTTAGCGACAACCTTAGCTCTCGCTTTAATTTCCCTCGTATCGGCGTTTTTGAATTCTTCGCGCATTTTCTGCATACTCATAACCGTTTTTATGATTATGAAGAGCACTAACGCGATAAGCAGGAAGTCGATTATCGCCATAATAAACACGCCCCAATCTATATAGATTGAATTGGTAAAGTCAACTACCTGAACGAGGTCTCCCGTTTCCTTGCCCGCAGCGTCAAGCTCGGGGGTGTACGTCATAACCTTATGTAAGAACGTATAAAGACCGGGCTCTTTGCCGCCGGTTGCAAGCCAAACTATCCAGTCGACGAGCGGCTTGATAATCTTGTTGGTCAGAGCCGTAACGATCGCGCTGAATGCGCCACCGATTATTACGCCGACAGCCATATCCAATATGTTACCGCGCGTAATGAAGTCCTTGAATTCTTTGAAAAATCCGGGTTTCTTTTCCTTTTTCATTTTTTTATCTCCTAAAAAATTTTTTTCTTTTATAAAAGTTCGTCCGCAAGCGCCTTAATTTGCGCTTCGCTCTCCGAATTCAGTGCAGAACGTATTTTAACCGTTGTTTGCGCAAATGTCAAGTTTTTACACTTCTCGAATTTAGCGCGCATTTGCTTTGCGCACACCGGCGCCCACGTTCCGTTTTCAATTAACCCGACAGTTCGGTTCTGATAATTTCGCTCGACAAGTCTGTCGATAAACTCACGCGCCGCGGGGAATATATCCGCGTTGTAAGTCGTGGTTGCAATTACGAGTTTGGAATAGCGGAAAGCCTGCGCCACGCACTCCGCCCAGTCGTCGCGGGCAAGGTCGACGGTTTCAACCTCCTCGCCGCCGTCTTTCAAGAGCTGTGCCAAAAGCTCCGCCGCTTTCTTCGTATGACCGTAAACCGAGGTATACGCAACGAGCGTGCCCTCCGTTTCGGGCTCGTACCCGCTCCACTTTATATAGGACTGCACCGCGCTATTGAGAGCTTCGCCCGAAAGCACGGGTCCGTGAAGGGGCGCGACGATATTCAAAGGATACGCCGCAAGCTTTGAAATCACGGCTTTTACCTGCGCTCCGTACTTGCCGACTATGCCTATATAGTAGCGGCGGGCTTCGTCCGTCCAGTTGCCGTTGTCGTCCGACGCGCCGAACCTGCCGAACGCGTCCGCGGAAAACAGCAGAGAAAGCGTTTTGTCGTAAGTAAACATAACCTCGGGCCAATGAACCATAGGTGCGAACACGAACTTCAATTCGTGCTTGCCGAGGCTAAGCTCCTCTCCGTCGGTTACGACCACGCGGTTGTCCGCAATCCCCTTGCCGAAATACTCTTCGAGCATTACGAAAGTACTCTTATTGCCAACCACAGCAACCTGCGGATATTTTTTAACGAAAGCTTGTACGCACGCACTGTGGTCGGGCTCCATATGCTGAACGATCAGATAATCGGGCTGCGCTCCGCCGAGAGCCTTTTCAACCTTTGCAAGCCATTCCTTTTCGAAAGCCGCGTCGACGGTGTCCATAACCGCCGTCTTTTTATCTTTGATAACGTATGAATTGTAAGTAACGCCGACGGGCACGCTGTACATACCCTCGAACAAGTCGATTTGCTTGTCGTCGACGCCGACGTAAATTAAATCTTCGCCTACAAACTGCATATTTTTACCGGATTTTATTCTCCTCTGTTTTTAATCTGACGGGCGGGAACTCCCGCAACCACCGCATACGGCGGCACATCCTTAGTGACGATACTTCCCGCAGCCACTACCGCGCCCTTGCCGATATGTACTCCCTTTAAAATTACCGAATTGGATGCTATCCACACGTCGTCCTCTATGACTATCGGTTCGGCGGTATGCCCCTGTCTGGTTATCGGCGTATCCCTGTCAATGAACACGTGATTGCTGTCGTTTATTACAACGTTGGGTCCCAGCATCACGTCGTTGCCAAGGCTTACTCCGCTGCGTGCGGTTATGCTGACGTTGCGGTTGAAAATCATATTGTTCCCGAGCTTTACGTTCTCGGGATAGTTTATTACCAGTCCGCCGTGCAGAAACTGAAAATCAACGCCACCCATTGTAATCTTATAGAAAATCTTGCGCTTTTTCGGTCCGATTCCCGCCGACGGCAAAGAGTTTACTATGTCCTGCTCTTTGTACCATTTTTCCGAAGCAAGCTTTATCTTCTTGCAACGCCTGATATAAAACCACAGACTTATACGCTCGGACAGCTTCGGCTTCTTTCTTTTTTTACCGATTATTCCCGTGCGTTCTCTGAAAGTAATTTTTTCCATAACGCTATTTTAGCATAGCTTTCCGATATTGGCAAATAATTTTATCTTATATTTCCGTTTCCACTCACAACGTATTTATAGGTCGTAAGCTCTTTCAGTCCCATAGGTCCGCGCGCGTGCAGTTTTTGGGTTGAAATGCCCATTTCGCACCCCAAGCCGAACTCTCCTCCGTCGGTAAAGCGCGTCGACGCGTTTACGTACACCGCCGCGCTGTCCACAGCCGTAGTAAACTTCTGCGCCGCCGCGTTATCTTCCGTGATTATGCAGTCACTGTGACCCGTGGAATGATTTGCAATATGCGCGGTTGCACCGTCAACGCCGTCCACCACCGCAACAGCCATTTTATAGTCTAAAAATTCGGTATCGAAGCTCTTTTCGTCCGCGGGTTGCCCGCCCATAATGCCGTAAGCAACTTCGTCGGTAAAAAACTGCACTCTGCCCGCAAGTCTGTCCGCCAGGAGCGGCAAAAATTTTTGTGCAACGGCTTTATCGACAAGGCAGACTTCCATTGCGTTGCACACCGAGGGGCGCGAACATTTGGCGTTTTCAATTATTTTCAAAGCCTTGTCGAAGTCGGCCTTTTTATCCACGTAGACGTGGCATATGCCCGTACCCGTTTCAATGCACGGCACGGTCGCGTTTTCCACGCAGGCGCGTATAAGTCCCGCGCCGCCCCTCGGAATGAGCAAATCTATATACCCCTTTGCACGCATAAGCTCGACCGCGCTGTCCCGCGAAACGTCCTCGACAAAGCCGATAACCGAGCCGTCTATTCCGCACTTTTCCAAGCCCATACGCATAGCTTTAACTATTGCAGCGGCGGAACGGTGCGCTTCCTTACCCGTGCGCAATACGCACACGTTGCCGCTCTTGAAGCAAAGCGCGGCGGCGTCGGAGGTGACGTTGGGACGGCTTTCGTAGATGATTGCAACCACACCCAGCGGCACGGAAATTTTCTTAATATTAAGACCGTCCGCGCGGGTCTGTTCGCTTAAAATTTCGCCTGCGGGGTCAGGCAGAGCGGCAACCTGTCTTACACCATCCGCCATCGCTCTTATGCGTTCGGGCGTGAGCGCAAGTCTGTCGAGCATTACCTTTGAAATGCTCCCTTCCGCTTCTTTCATATCCGCAGCATTAGCTGCCAAAATTTCGTCCGCGCTCTCTATGAGAGCGTCCGCCATAGATTTAAGCGCGGAGTTCTTGCTCTCCGAGCTCAAACCTGCCATATAAGTTTTAGCCGACTTTGCGGCGATTAAAACGTTTTGGGTAGTCATAATTTTTTACCTTTGAAGTGTGTGCCGACGGGCTTGCCCGCAATTATATCGTAAAGAAGTTCGGGTTGCGCGCCGTTGGCAATTACCATATCGCAGCCTGCGTTCATACACAGCTTTGCCGCGTGAATTTTGGTAGCCATTCCGCCCGTACCCACTCCGCTGACCGAGCCGCCCGCTTTACTTTCAAGCTCGGGCGTGATTTCTTCGACAACTGAAATGAGCTCCGCATTTTTGTCCACGTGCGGATCGGCGGAATACAGCCCGTCGATATCAGATAATAATACAAGTAAGTCGGCGTTGATGTTGACCGCAGTAAGCGCGGACAGTGTGTCGTTGTCGCCGACGGAAATTTCTGCGGTGGCAACCGTGTCGTTTTCGTTGATAACGGGCAATACGCCGAAGTCGAGAAGTCTGCGCATAGTGTTACCGAAGTTTTCGCGCCGCTCGACACTTTCGAAGTCCTCGGCGGTGATCAGCACCTGCGCAACCGTGTGGTGATACTGCGAAAATGCGCGATCGTAAAAGCACATAAGCTCGCACTGCCCCACCGCTGCCGCCGCCTGCTTTGCGGGGATATCCGCGGGGCGTTCCTTTAAGCACAGCTTGCTTTTGCCGAGAGCAATCGCGCCCGACGAAACTATTATAACCTCGTTACCAGCGTTTTTTATATCGGCTATAACCCTGCACAGATTTTCGAACATATGCACGTTTAAATTGCCGTTCAGATACGTCAGCGTCGACGTGCCGATTTTTACTACTATCCGCATACTTTACCTCGTTTGCATTATTATAAACGACTTTGAATATTTAGTCAATTAAACTTAAAGCGCGGGCGCAATAATTTGCGCCCGCGCTTGATTTGATTTTTAAGATTATACCACGCCGTGAGCCATCATAGCGGTTGCAACCTTGATAAAGCCCGCAATGTTCGCGCCCATTACGTAGTTGCCGTCGTAGCCGTACTCTTTCGCCGCGTTGTCCATATTGTGGTAAATGTTTACCATAATGTTTTTAAGCTTTGCGTCTACCTCTTCGAACGTCCAGAACATTCTGCCCGAAGACTGCGCCATTTCGAGGGCCGACGTAGCAACGCCGCCCGCGTTCGCCGCCTTTGCGGGAAGGAAGACTACGCCCGCCTTCTGGAACACGTCGATTGCCGCCAGGGTAGAAGGCATATTTGCGCCCTCGCCGACGTACTTCACGCCGTTCTTGACCAGAATCTTTGCGCTCTCTTCGTCGATTTCGTTCTGCGTTGCGCAAGGCAATGCAATGTCGCAGGGAATAGTCCAGATGCCCTTGCAGCCCTCGACGTACTTCGCGCCCTTAACTCTGTCGGCATACTCCTTAATTCTGCCGCGCTTAA
>CAMWKX010000086.1 GCA_947174955.1 uncultured Clostridia bacterium
TTCAAAATCGACGTGGGCGTTTTAGACCCCAAGAACAAGCGCAACTTTATTCTGGCGGTGCTGTGCGACGGCACGAAAAACTTCTCCGTCAAGGATAAGTACGTAATGCAGGTCAACACCTTAAAGCGCAACAACTGGAACGTTATAAGACTGTACTCGGTCAACTTCTTCAATAATCCCAAGCGCGAAATAAAGAAAATCAAGGACTATCTGGACAAACTTACCTCGACGACAAGCAACGTTTCGGGCAACAGCAAAAAGACCTACAAGGTTGCAAACGCGCAGGTTACGAAGTGCGATAACAACGCGCTTTTGAGCGGCGATATGGACGCGGAGCTTATCAGAACTATAAGGACGGTAGTGACTGCGGAAGAGCCGATATCCGAGCAGTTCCTTATAAAGCGCGTGCTCGCGCAGTACGGCGTACAGAAGTACGGTTCGAGGTTAGAGGGCAAGATTATCTCGCTCATACCCGCCGCAAATCTCAAATCGGCGGCAATGCTCGGCGCAACCCATTACTATAAATCGGACAAGGCTGTTGCGTTCGAAAAGTACCGCGTGGAGGAGGGGGCTTACGTTCGTCAGAGCGAAACCGACTACTCGCCTTACGACGTGATAGCGCTCGTAAAGGCGGTGCTTTTGGAGAACGTGAGTATGTACCGCGACGAGCTTATATCCGCGGTAATAGCGCAGTTCCAGCCTGTGAGGGCGGGCGAAAAATTCTCGTCGTATATCAGCTCCTGCATAGACGAAGGCACGGACAGTGGTATGTTTATCCGCAGCGTGTCCGACAGAATATCACTCGGTTAACAGACGCGCGCCGAACGGTTTTACCGTTCGGCGCGCTCATTTTTCAAAAATTTTTTCACATAATTTTAATATAAAAATTGCACAAAACAGCGTTCGTTAAGGCATATTACGGGGGTAACGGCTTTTTCGGTGCGCATTTATACAGTTTGCCGCGGGCGCAAATTGTCGAAAAAATACTTGCAATAATACGTATATGAGAGTATAATGTATAAGATTACTTATATTATAGTCAAGCGCGCGCGGGTGACTGCATATGCGTGCGCGTAAACGGTGGAGATTTGATTACAATTATCGGTTTGTACGATTTGTCGCATACTTTGGCGGGGGAATATCTTGCGGGATACGAATATCCGTGGCAGGCACTCGGCGGAATAAGCGCATATATCGAAAAGCTCGGGCAGACTCTCGGCGGCGAATACGAGGAAGTTTCGCCCAAGGTCTGGGTGCATAAAACGGCTAAGATTGCGCCCACGGCATATATCGGCGCGCCCGCAATAATCGGCGCGAATACCGAGGTGAGACACTGCGCCTATATCCGCGGCTGCGCGCTGGTCGGCGAAAACTGCGTGGTGGGCAACTCGACGGAACTTAAAAACGTAATACTTTTCGACGGAGTGCAGGTGCCCCATTACAACTATGTGGGCGACAGCATCTTAGGCTATAAGGCGCATATGGGTGCGGGGTCAATAACCTCGAACGTCAAGTCGGATAAGACGCCCGTGGTCATTCACGGCGGCGAAAACGTGCCCACGGGCTTGAAAAAGGTCGGCGCGTTTTTGGGCGATTTCGTCGAGGTCGGGTGCAACAGCGTACTCAATCCCGGCACGGTGATAGGAAAGCGTACGAGCGTATATCCGCTTTCGTCCGTGCGCGGAGTGATACCCGCGGACAGCATTTACAAGGGCGAAGGCAACGTAATTCACAAAGGTTAAAATATGGGCAGATATTTCGGAACGGACGGTTTCAGGGGCGAGGTAAACGTAACTTTAACCACCGAACAGACGTATAAAATCGGCGAGTACCTCGGCGGGTACGTGCTTAGCCAAGGCGCGAAGGACAAGCCTTGCGAAGTCGTGATAGGCAAGGACACGCGCATTTCGGGCGATATGCTCGAAAGCGAGCTGATTGCGGGATTAACTAAGGTCGGCGTAAACGTGCTCACGTTAGGGGTCACGACGACGCCGTCAGTCGCGTTTGCGGTAAATAAATTCGGCTTAGCCTGCGGTATAATGATTTCGGCAAGCCATAACCCGTACTACGATAACGGCATTAAGCTTTTCGGCGCTAACGGCGAAAAGATGAACGAGAATGTCATCGCCCGCATAGAAGATTATATCGACGGTAAATGCGCGGTATCGGAAGTGCCGCACCCCGCGTCGAGAGATGCTTTGGGCAGAGTTTTCCGTTTTACGGGCGGCAAAGAGGAATATAGAAAATTTCTCTTATCCAACGGCGTAAACCTTTCGGGATTGAAGGTGGGGCTGGACTGCGCCAACGGTTCGGCGTACGAAATCGCAAAGGACGTCTTTGCGGAGCTCGGCGCGACCGTCACGGGCATAAACGATAAGCCCGACGGGCTCAACATAAACGCCGGCTGCGGCTCCACGCATATTGAGGGTTTGCAGAAGCTCGTGCGTGAAAAGGGACTGGATATAGGTTTCGCCTACGACGGCGACGCGGACAGATGTCTTGCCGTCGACGAGAGGGGCGAGGTCGTGAACGGCGACAAAATTCTGTACATTTGCGGGGGCTACTTAAAGGAGCGCGGAAGACTTGCAAGCGATACCGTCGTAACGACCGTAATGTCCAACTTCGGACTGTACAAGGCGTTCGATAAGGCGGGTATAAAATACGTGAAAACCGCCGTGGGCGACAAGTACGTGCGGGAATATATGGCGGCTAACGGCTGTACGCTGGGCGGCGAGCAGTCGGGACATATAATTTTCGGCGAGCTCGCGGGTACGGGCGACGGCATACTTACAAGCATTATTATAGCCCGCATTTTAACCGAAAAGAGGACGGGCTTATCCGCCCTTTGCGCGGGCGTTACGGAGTACCCTCAGGTGCTTGTCAACGTAAAGGTAAAGGATAAAAAGGCGGCGCAGGAAGACAAGCGCGTCAAAGAAGCGATAGCGGCGGCGGAAGCCGAGCTAAAAGATACGGGAAGAATTTTGGTGAGGGAATCGGGCACCGAACCGCTTGTGAGAATAATGGTCGAAGCGGAAGAGAAAGAGGTGTGCGAACGCCTTGCGGAAAGCGTGAAAGCCGCGATGGTTTCGGGCGGCTACGAGAGGTTAGACTGATATGTGCGGAATAGTCGGATATACTGGCAAAAAGCAAGCTGCGCCAATACTTTTGGAAGGGCTTTCGAAGCTTGAATACCGCGGATACGATTCCGCGGGCGTTGCCGTGCGCAACAATAAGGGTAAGCACGAGATAGTAAAGACCAACGGCAAACTCAAAGTGCTGTCGGACAAGCTCAAAAAGGGCAAGGCGCTCAAAGGCACGTGCGGCATAGGACACACGCGCTGGGCTACGCACGGTATGCCGTCCGACGTCAACGCGCACCCGCACTGCAACGACGACCAGTCGATCGTCGCGGTGCATAACGGCATAATCGAAAACTACGTCGAGCTTAAAGAAAAGCTGACGGGCAAGGGTTACACGTTCTATTCGGAAACGGATACGGAGATTGCGACCAAGCTTGTCGACTACTACTACAAAAAGTGGAAGAGCCCCCTGGAGGCGATGGTTAGCTTCACGCTCCGCGTGCGCGGCTCGTACGCAATCGCCGTAATGTTCGAGGACTATCCCGAAGAGATTTATATTGCGAGGAAGGACAGTCCGCTAATAGTAGGCGTTACCGACGACGGCGCGTTCGTCGCTTCCGACGTGCCCGCGATTTTGAAATATACGCGCGACGTATACTACGTCGACAATATGGAAATCGCCCGCGTCGAAAAGGGCAAGGCGACCTTCTACAACGTCGATAGAAAAGTAATTGAAAAACAGCCCGTTAAAATCGACTGGGATATGGACGCGGTCGAAAAGGGCGGCTACAAATATTATATGCTCAAAGAAATCCGCGAACAGCCGAGGGCGGTCACGGACACTCTGAATTCGATTATTAAAGACGGAAAAATAAATTTTGCGGAGGCGCGGCTTTCCGACGGGGAGCTTTGCTCGTTCAAGCGCATACGCATAGCGGCGTGCGGTTCGGCTTACCACGTGGGAGTGGTGGCAAAATACGTTATCGAGGATCTGGCGCGTATTCCCGTCGACGTCGACGTCGCGTCGGAGTTCAGATACCGCAGCCAAATTTACGGCGAAAACGAGTTGGTAGTGGTAATCAGCCAGTCGGGCGAAACGGCGGATTCGCTGGAAGCGGTGCGCGGGGCGAAGGCGGCGGGAGTAAAAACTCTTGCAATCGTCAACGTGCTCGGCTCCGCCATTGCGCGCGAGGCGGATAACGTTATATACACGAAGGCAGGTCCCGAAATTTCGGTTGCGACGACCAAGGCATACAGCGCACAGCTTGTTGTTGCGTACGCGCTTGCCGTTCAGCTGGCTTTCGTAAACGGAAAGATAGACGATGACGGCTACGCGCAGCTCATCAACGATATGCTTGCGCTACCCGCGGCAATCGAAAAGATTTTGTACGACGACGAGTGGCTGAAATGGTTTGCAACCAAGATAGCCAACAAAAAGGACGTGTACTTCATAGGCAGAGGTATAGACTACGCGATCTGCCTAGAGGGCAGTTTGAAGCTTAAAGAGATTAGCTATATTCATTCGGACGCCTACGCGGCGGGCGAACTCAAACACGGACATATAAGCCTTATCGAAGACGGCACGCTCGTCATAGGGTTAATAACTCAGATGCAGCTTGCCGAGAAATCGGTGAGCAATCTCGCGGAAGTCAAATCGCGCGGGGCGCAGATTTTAAGCGTTACGCTCGAAGGCAACTATTCGATGGGAGAGCATTCGGAATTTACGTTATACGTTCCGAGGACTTCGCAGTACTTTACGGCAAGCCTTGCGGTCGTTCCCCTGCAGCTTTTAAGCTACTACGTAAGCGTTGCAAAGGGGCTGGACGTGGATATGCCGCGCAACCTCGCAAAGTGCGTATCCGTGGAATAGTACGCGGTCAATCGAGAGAGAATAAAAATTTTCACGAAGAAAAGTTGGTGGATTAAGTGAGTAAAAGGAACAGAGAATTAAGCGGTAGACTTTTAATAGCGCTGTGCGATCTGGTGGCGGTTACGCTGTCGGTTTTCATAGCCGTACTGGCTACGGAAAAATATATTCCTTTCATATCGTACGGCTGGCGTTTGCCCGTCTGGTATCTGGCAAACGTAGCGGTCACGTTTTTCTTTCTGGAACTGTTCAGACTTTACCGCATAGTCTACGACTCCATAGGTCTTTTCGATACGTTAAAACTCGTGGGTGCGTCGCTGTGTATTTTCAGCGTTGGACTTTCTTACAGTATTCCGCTCGGATTCGGGGTATGGAAACAGTTCTACTTCGTGCTGACCTTTTTCTTCCTTGCGCTAACAGTGCGCTATTCAAAGCGTATTTACGTTATGGTCAAGTACTCGGTTACCAAGAGCGGCAAGGGCAAGATAAGGGCAATGATAGTCGGCGGCGGCAACGCGGGCACGGCAATCATAAGGGAAATTCAGACCTCCGACAAAATAGCGTACAACCCCGTCTGCGTTATCGACGACGACGAAACCAAGATAGGCAAGCGCATAAGCAGCGTAAAAATTATCGGCACGACCGCGGAAATAGCAAAGTGCGCCGAGAAGTACGCGATAGACGAAATTTTAATAGCGATTCCTTCGGCAACCAAGTCGGAATTAAAGCGCATTTACGAAATTTGCAAAACGACCAAGTGCAAGGTCAAGACGCTCCCCGGTATTTATCAGATAGTTAACGGCGACGCAAGCGTAGCCGCTTTGCGCGAGGTGCGCATAACCGACCTTCTGGGAAGGGAGCAGATACAGGTTAACCTCGACGAGATTATGGGATATATCGAAGGAGAGGTAGTGCTGGTCACGGGCGGCGGCGGTTCGATAGGCAGCGAGCTTTGCCGTCAGATTG
>CAMWKX010000087.1 GCA_947174955.1 uncultured Clostridia bacterium
GGATAAAACTACTATTGAAAAATTTTTATAAATTTTCAAAAATGCGCTTTCAGCATTTGGTAAAAATTTCAATTCGTGGTATTATTGAAAAAAGAATTTAAACTGCGGGAGTATTAACTGTGGCAAATTTGCAGCTTAAAAACGTTAGTAAGTTATATCCTTCGGGCGAGCTTGCCCTCTATAAGAACAATCTTCAGCTGTCGGACAGCGAATTCATTGCCGTCGTCGGCGGCGAAAAGTGCGGCAAAACAACCCTTCTCCGTCTCATTGCGGGGCTTGACGACGTGACCGAGGGCGAGGTTATAATCGGCGGCAAGGACGTTACCAACGAACCCTCGAAGGAAAGAGACGTCGCAATGATTTTCCAGAGCAACACGCTCTATCCGTCGCTCAGCGTTTTCGACAATATAGCGTACGGACTGCGCCTCCGCAAGGCGTCCAACACCGTTGTAGAGCAGCGCGTAAAGGCGGTGGCGGAGCTTCTGGGACTTTCCGACGTGCTGTACAGAAAACCCAAGGTGCTCACGACCGAACAGAAGCAGAAGGCGGTGTTCGGCAGAGCCATTGCAAGAGAGCCCAAGCTGTACCTTTTGGACGATCCTTTGTCGGGACTGGACGCGGCTATGCGCGAAAAACTGCGCTCGGTGCTCATAAATTTACAGGTGAGAATGAAGGGCACGTTTATTTACGCCACCAAGAACGTCAACGAAGCGCTGACTATGGCGACGCGCATACTCGTTCTGCGCGAGGGCTTTATTCAGCAGATAGACACGCCCGCAAACCTTTACGATTACCCCGCCAACGCGTTCGTGGCGTTTACCGTCGGTTCGCCCACGATCAACTTTGTTAACGGCGCGACGATAGAAAGAGAGGGCACGGCGCTTTACGCCGTCTACGGCGACCTGCGTTTACAGCTTCCCGAAAATATTCTTGCGCGCTTTACCGCGCTCGACGAGTACGCGGGTACGGGCAAAAAGGTCATTCTGGGCTTGCGCCCCGAGGATATGTCTGTGGGAGAAGGCGGGTTTGCTCAGGCTACCGTCAACGCCGCCGAGGAAATCTGCGGCTGTCTTTACGCCGATTGCGACGCCGATAAGCTGTCGTTCGTCGTAAGAGCGGATAAGGCTGTAAAGGGAGATAAGGTCACGCTCACCGCGGATATGACCCGCGCGTACCTTTTCGACGCGGACACGAGACTGACTCTTTTAGAGCGCGACAGCGGCTACGAAAAGACGGAACACCCCGACGCGGAGGTTGCTCCGCTGGCGTACGACGAAGAGGAAGCGCTCAAAAAGAAATTCTCGCTTTCCAAGACCGAAGTTAAAAAGAAAAAGTAATTCCCTTGAATACGCTTTTTAAATGCGGGCAATAATTACAAGGGTATTTAATGGAAGTTATAGTTGACGCATTAAAGGATACGGCTATCGTATTTCCTTTCATCTTAATAATCTATATGCTCATCGAGCTTATGGAGAACGGCACAGCCGCAGGCAAGAGCCGCCGTGCGCTGCAAGGTCCGCTCGCGCCTCTTTTAGGCGGTGCAACGGGGCTTGTTCCGCAGTGCGGCTTTTCGGTTATGGCGGCAAAGCTGTACGATAAAGGGCTCATCCGCACGGGCACTATTATGGCAGTCTTTTTGGCGACGAGCGACGAGGCGCTTATAATCCTTCTGGTCAACAGCCCTTTAAGCGCGCACGCCGCGCAGTCCATTCTGCCGCTCATTTTAATAAAGCTTCTGATTGCGGTCGGCGTGGGCTACCTCGTAAACGCCATCATACCCGACAGGATCGAGAGCGTGCCGCTCGCACATTCGGAGGGCGGCGAGATAACTTATTCGTGCGGACACAGTCACGAAGACAAGTCTTCCGTCAAGCTCTACGTGGTCGAACCGCTTCTGCACACACTCAAAGTGACGGCGTTTATTTTAATGGTAAATCTAATTTTAGGCTTTATCATTTCCGAGGTGGGCGAAGACAGGATTGCCGAAGGACTGATAGGCGGCACCTATTTCGAGCCGTTTATTTCCGCGGCGGTGGGGCTGATACCCAACTGCGCGTCGTCGACGGTCATAACCGAAACTTTCGTTTTAGGCGGGATAAAGTTCGGCAGCTGTATCGCGGGGCTATGCACCAACGCGGGGCTGGGACTTGTTGTGCTTTTGAAAAACACCAAAAAAATCAAGCGCAATATTCTGCTGGTTTTGTCGCTTTACGCGATTGCCGTGCTTGTCGGAATAATCATAAACGTAATCTGTTCGGCGGTGGGAATAACCGTTTAAAAAATATATAAAGTGAGCCCGCAAAACGATTGACTTTTGTTTGCGGGCTTTGGTATAATTTGTAAGCGTTCCGAAAAGAGGGACAGCCTTTGAAACGGGGAGGTGAAAGCAAATGTCAACTATCAAAGTAGGCGAGAACGAGTCGGTTGAAAGCGCTCTCAGAAGATTTAAGAGAAAGTGCTCGCGCGACGGTATCATCGGCGACCTCAGAAAGAAAGAATTTTACGAATCTCCTTCCGTAAAGAGGCGCAAGAAGAGCGAAGCTGCAAGAAAGAGAAACAAGAATTAAAATTTTCAAACTCTACCTAAGATGACCTTGGGTAGAGTTTTTTCATTGAATAATTTGTCGAAAGAGCGCGGATTTTGCAGACGCGCGTAAAAATGCGGGGTGGCGATGGACGATTTAAAGGCGATGGCAAAACAGGCTAAGCGGCGGCTTGGCAACGACTTCTGGAAGAGGTGCAAGGAGGACTTCGACAAGACGGCGAAGCTTGCGGAGCAGAACGGCAAAAACGCCGTCAAGGTCAAGTCGCATATGTACGACAAGGTAAAAAGCGTAATCCGCGGCGAGGAAGAGGACGACTTCTACTTGAAGGTCAAAAAGCTTTTAGACGAGCACGGCGAGGTGTCCGACGCCATCGGGCGTTTGACCGACAAGGAGTATTTCAAAACGCTATCCTACGAGGAGCGGCAGAGGTACACGATGGAGCTATCGTCCAAATACCTTGCGGCGTTAGAGAAATACAGAAAAGAAAAAGACAGCGCGCTATAATCATTTTCTTGATTATACGCGCTTTTTATGTTACAATAAAAAGGTAATGGAAGAGATACTGAAAAACTTAAACGAAGAGCAGATTAAACCCGTAACCGACACCGAAGGAGCGGTGCTCGTGCTTGCGGGCGCGGGCAGCGGCAAAACGCGCGTTCTGACCTCGCGCATCGCTTACATACTGGGCAAAAGACTGTGTTCCCCCTCGAATATCCTTGCGATAACCTTTACCAACAAGGCGGCGCGCGAGATGAAAGAAAGGGTGGAAAACGTTCTCGGCGACACCCAAAATATGTGGATATGCACTATCCACTCTATGTGCGTGCGCATACTCAGGAACTACGGCGACGCGGCGGGCATACAGCCCAACTTTTCCATTTACAGCGAAACCGAGCGCGCCAACGTCATCAAAAAAGTTTTCAAAGAACTCAACTACGACGAAAAGCTTATAAAGTTGGTCAAGTTCCACATAGCTAACGCGAAGATGCTGGGTTTGGACGCCGACGAGTACGCTGCGCGCCACAAGCACGAGGACCATATCCGCGTTGCGCGCGACGTTTACGAAAGATACGACGAATATTTAAAAGAGAGCAATGCTCTCGACTTCGACGACTTGCTCGTACATACGCTGCGGCTGCTTCGCGGCAACGCCGAGGTGCGCGGTTATCTTGCGGACAAATTCAAGTACGTTCACGTCGACGAATTTCAGGACACGAACGCCGTGCAGTACGACATAATTAAACTGCTCGCATCAAAGCACGGGAATCTCTTTGTCGTCGGTGACGACGATCAGTCCATATACGGCTGGCGCGGCGCGGAAATCGAGAACATTTTGAAGTTTGATAGGGACTATTTGCTAGCCAAAGTATACAAGCTGCAAAGAAATTACCGCTCTACCAAGTCCATTTTAAACCTTGCAAACACGATAATAGTGCACAACGGCACGCGCAAAGAAAAGTTGCTCTGGACGGAGGCGGAGGAGGGCGCAAAGCCCGAATACGTGCAGTCCGAAGACGAAAAGGACGAGGCGCTGTTCGCGGCGAAAACCATAAACGCCGCGGTATATGCTGGGGGCAAATACTCCGACTTCGCAGTTTTAATGCGCATAAACGCGCTCACCCGCTCCTACGAGCAGGAGTTCGGAAAGTACGGCATACCCTATAAAGTTTTCGGCGGTTTCAAGTTCTTCGAGCGTAAGGAAATCAAGGACGTGCTTGCCTATATGCGGCTTGTTTCCAACCCGTTCGACAACGAGGCGTTCATCCGCATTATAAACGTGCCGAGGCGCGGCATAGGCGCAAAGACTATCGAGGTGATGGAACGGTACGCGGGCGAAAACGGACTCTCTCTGTACGACGCGTGTATCGACGCCGAGGAGCTGCCCCTGCCTAAATCGGCAAAGGAAAAGCTGTCGGACTTCGCGGAAGCGGTCAAGCAATTCGTTATATCCGCGCAGACTTCCGACGTCGGAAGTTTAACGCGCGAAATTATTTTAACCACCGACTTGAAGTCGGCGTACGACGACGGCACGGACGAAGGCGATTCCAAGCTCGCCAACGTCGACGAATTTATCGCGGCGGTAGACGATTTCGTACGGCTCAATCCCGAGGCGACTTTGAACGACTACTTAAATCAGGTAACGCTCGCCTCCGACACCGACGAAATGGACGACGGCAACTACGTTACGCTCGCCACGATTCACTCGGTCAAGGGGCTGGAATTTACCAACGTGTTTATCGTAGGTATGGAAGAGGGCATTATGCCTACCTCGCGCGCCAAGGACGACCCGGGCGCAATCGAAGAGGAAAGGCGGCTTATGTACGTTGCTGTTACGCGCGCCAAAAAGCTGCTTTGGCTTACGCGCTCCAAGAGCCGCTACCTGTACGGTCACAGGGAGGCTACCGCGCCCTCGCCGTTCATAAGGGAGATGGCGGACAAAATCAGGAACAACGAACCGAGCTCGTCGTATTCGCGCCGCGCTTATTCGGGCGGTTACGGAAGCGGCTACGGCACGCGTTCTTCTTACGGCACGCGCTCGACCTACGGCGGCGACGGCTACGAGGGCGATTTCTGGGACGGAGGCACACCCTCGCGCGGGCGGGGATTATACTCCTCGGACGACGGATATACGCCAGATCCGATACCTTCGTATTCGAAGCCTGCATATTCACAGCAGGCAAAGCCGCAAAAGACCTTTTCGGCTGCGTCGGGCTTCGGGAGCACGCCCGCAAAACCCAAGGGCGGTGCGAAAAATTACTACGTCGGCTGCAAGGTGCGTCACCCCAAGTTTGGTATAGGCACGGTAATCGCGCTCAAAAACGGAGGCAGCGTGGTGAACGTTGCGTTTGAAAATCAGGGCATAAAGGAATTGTCGGCGGCTATTGCTCCGTTGGAGATATTATGAAAGACAGAGTAAGATATTTAATCGACACTTTGAATAAATGGGCGTACGAATACTACGTTTTAGACAACCCGTCGGTCGAGGACAGGGAGTACGACAAGCTGTACGACGAGTTGCGTGCAATCGAGGAGAGTACGGGCGAGGTCGAGTTCGACAGTCCAACGAGGCGCGTTGGCGGCGAGCCTATCAAGGGCTTTGAAAAGCACGCGCACGTGCACAGGCTTTACAGCCTCGACAAGTCGGTGAGCGCCGAGCAGTTGACGGCGTTCTTTACGCGCATAAAAAAGGTGGTTGCAAATCCGTCGTACACGGTCGAGTACAAGTTCGACGGACTGACAATGTGCTTGACCTACGATAACGGCAGGTTTGTGCGGGCGACCACGCGCGGCAACGGCGTGGAGGGCGAGGACGTCACCGCGCAGT
>CAMWKX010000088.1 GCA_947174955.1 uncultured Clostridia bacterium
AACATCCCTTTGCTTCTATGACCCCCGCAATCGTTTCGCGGTGCCGTGTTTTCGAGTTTAAAAGGCTTTCGTTCGAGGATATTCGGGGGGCAATGGTCAAAGCGCTCGCCGATAAAAGGCGGGGTTTGGGCGAATATGCGGCGCAGGTAGACGGCGATGCTCTCGACCATATAGCGGAGATGTCGGGCGGCGATCTGCGCGCGGCTTACAACGCTTTGGAGCTTGCCGTTTTAACGACCCCCGTGGGTGCGGACGGCGCAATTCACGTTAGCTTAACGGACGCGGAACAGTCCATTCAGAAAAAGGCGCTCTCCTATAACGAGGACGCGTTCTACGACTACTTGTCGGCGTTCTGCAAATCATTGAGGGGCAGCGACGCCAACGCCGCGCTGTACTACGCAATGCGCATAATCGAGGGCGGGGGCGACCCTATGATAATACTCCGCCGACTGGTCGTTCATTCGTCCGAGGACGTGGGTATGGCGGACCCGAACGCGCTCGTGGTTGCAACCTCTGCAATGTACGCGTTCGAGAAAATAGGCTATCCCGAGGGGCTTATTCCCCTTTCCAACGCCATAATTTACGTGTGCGAGGCGCCCAAGTCCAACACGGTAGTGCTTGCCAAGGACGCGGCACAGCGCGACGCGACTACCGTCCGCGACGACGACGGCGTTCCCGCTTATTTAAAGGACAACACGTTCGGCGATAAACAGACCAAGGCGCAGTCGAAAAAATACAAGTACCCGCACGACTACGGCGGCTACGTAGAGCAGCAGTATCTGCCCGACAAGTTGAAGGACAGGATTTATTACGTTCCGTCCGACAACGGCTACGAAAAGACGGTAAAGGAAATCCGCAGACAAAAGGGCAAAAAGAACTGATTGCCGCTAAGCATAAAAATTGCATAAAGTTGTATAAATTTGTACTTTTAATAATAAATATAATAAATATACATTATTATTTATTGACAACAGAGCAAAACGAATGTATAATTATATAAAATTTATTCAACGGCAATGACAAACTTAGGTGGTACCGCGAATTATCATTCGTCCTGAGAAATATTTGGTTTCTCGGGACGGTTTTTTATATGGAGAGGAGTAGAATTATGGCTGAAATTTACCGCACACACACGGCAGACAGGATAGGCGAAGAGCTTGTCGGGAAAGAGGTCACGCTGTCGGGCTGGATTGAAAACGTGCGCGACCACGGCGGCGTATCGTTTATCGACCTTCGCGACTATTACGGCGTGGTTCAGGTGGTTATGCGCGACACGTCGCTTTTGGACGGTCTGAATAAGGAGGACTGTATCTGCGTTTCGGGCGTAATCGAGAAGCGCGACGAGGAAACGTATAACCCGAAAATTCCGTCGGGCACGGTCGAACTCAACTGCACGGCGGTGAAAATTTTAGGCAAGGTGCGCGAGCAGCTCCCGTTCGAGATTATAACTTCGAAGGAAACGCGCGAGGACCTGCGCCTCAAATACCGCTTCCTCGATTTGCGCAACCGCAAGGTCAAGGACAACATAGTTTTCCGCGCGGAGGTAATCTCATTCCTGCGCGCCAAGATGAGCGAAATGGGCTTTCTGGAAGTGCAGACGCCCATACTGTGCGCGTCGTCGCCCGAGGGTGCGCGCGATTACATCGTGCCGTCGCGCCGGTACAAGGGCAGGTTTTACGCCCTCCCGCAGGCGCCCCAGCAGTATAAACAGCTTTTGATGGTTTCGGGTATCGATAAGTATTATCAGATTGCGCCCTGCTTCCGTGACGAGGACGCGCGCGCCGACCGCTCTCCCGGCGAGTTCTACCAGCTCGATTTCGAGATGGCGTTCGCAACTCAGGAGGACGTATTCAGAGTGGGCGAAGAGGTGCTCTCCGCAACCTTTGAAAAGTTCGCGCCCGAGGGTTACGAGGTGACCAAAGCGCCCTTCCCCGTAATCAGCTATCAACAGGCAATGTTAGAGTTCGGCTCGGATAAACCCGACCTTAGAAACCCTTTGCGCATAACCGACCTTTCGGACTTTTTCAATAAATGCACGTTTAAACCGTTCCAGAACAAGTGCGTGCGCGCGATAAAGGTGCACGCCGAAATGAGCAAGGGCTTCCACGAAAAACTTTTAGCTTTTGCGCTGTCGATAGGAATGGGCGGACTCGGCTACCTCGAGGTTATGTCCGACGGAACGTACAAAGGACCTATCGACAAATTTATTCCCGACGAACTGAAGGGGGAACTGCGCACGCTCGAAAAATTAGAGGCGGGCGACACGATATTCTTTATTGCGGACAATAAGGAAAAGGCGCCCAGGCTTGCGGGACAGATAAGAAACGAACTGGGCGACAAGCTGGGGCTGACCGAGAAAAACGCGTACCGTTTCTGTTTCGTCAACGACTTCCCTATGTTCGGAATCGACGAGCAGTCGGGCAAGGTGGGCTTCACGCACAATCCCTTCTCGATGCCGCAGGGCGGGCTGGAAGCGCTGAACACCAAGGACCCGCTGGAAATATTAGCGTATCAGTACGACATAGTATGCAACGGCGTGGAGCTGTCGAGCGGTGCGGTGAGAAACCACGATCTGGACATAATGATAAAGGCGTTCGGCATAGCGGGTTGCGACGAGGAAACTTTAAAAGACAAATTCGGCGCACTCTATACGGCGTTCAAGTACGGCGCGCCCCCGC
Source organism: uncultured Clostridia bacterium (assembly GCA_947174955.1). Taxonomy (GTDB): domain Bacteria; phylum Bacillota; class Clostridia; order Christensenellales; family Borkfalkiaceae; genus Coproplasma. Next base: position 2,679 of record CAMWKX010000088.1, read on the forward strand.
ACGCGGGTATGGCGCCCGGCGTCGACAGAATGATAATGCTCTTAAAAAACGAGGAAAACATAAGAGAAGTAATCGCGTTCCCTATGTCGTCTTCGGCGCAGGATTTGCTGTGCGGCGCGCCCAACGAGGTGACCGAAACACAGCTTAGGGAAGTTCACATTAAAATAAGGTGACGAAAATGTCTGTATCTAAACAAGAAATAAAAACTCTGGCGCGGCTTTCGCGGCTGGAATTTTCGGACGAAGAGGTTGAAAAGTTCGCGCCCGAGTTCGAAGAGATTATCGACTTTGCCAACCGCATCAACGAACAGGTTGCGGGCGATACGGGCACAATCCGCGAGGTTGTGACCCGCACCGTAAAGTGGGAGGATTTGCGCGATGACGAGGTAAAAGAGAGCCTTCCCAACGAGAAAATCACGTCCAACGTGCAGGCTGAAAACGGCTACTTTCCCGTAAGGAGGGTAGTCAAGTGAAGAGCGTAATTTTAACCCTTTCAAAAAAATTGCAGTCGGGCGAAATAACGAGCGTACAGCTCACCGAACAGTACATTTCGGCGATTGAGAAGAGCAACCCCCAATTAAACGCTTACGTCCATTTGACTTTCGACGAGGCGAGGGCAAACGCGCAAGCCGCCGACAAAATGATTAAAGATGGGAGAGCGACTGCGCTCACGGGCATACCGTTCACGCTCAAAGACAACATAGCCACCGACGGCTTGCTCACGACTTGTTGTTCGAAAATTCTGCAAGGCTTCAAGCCCTATTACGACGCGACGGTGTGGAGCAAACTTAAAGCGCAGGGCGCGGTGCTTCTGGGTAAGACGAATATGGACGAGTTCGCGATGGGCTCGACGAGTGAAACTTCGGTTTACGGCGCGCCCTTAAATCCCGTTGACAACACCCGTGTTACGGGCGGCAGTTCGGGCGGCGGTGCGGCGGCGGTGTGCGCAAATTTAGCGGCTTACGCGCTCGGCTCGGATACTGGCGGCTCTATCCGTCAGCCCGCGTCGTTTTGCGGCGTGGTCGGGTTCAAGCCCACCTACGGCGCGGTGTCGCGCTACGGACTTTTAGCGTACGGCTCGTCGCTTGACCAGATAGGTCCTATGACGCAGTCGGTCACGGACGCGGCGATAGTCTACGACGCAATCCGCGGCGAGGACAAAGCCGACGGCACAAGCTGTAAAACGCCCGACGGCAAGACCGTGTTAAAGGGCGATATCAATGGGCTTAAAATAGGCGTTGCCGAGGAGTACTTCGACGGTATTTCGCCCGAGATAAAATCGGCAATCGATAATATGATTTCCGCCTATGAAAAGGGCGGCGCGCAGGTTGTTAAGGTTAGTATTCCCGCTCTTAAATCCGCGCTTCCCGTGTACTATATCATAGCGTGCGCGGAGGCTTCTTCCAACCTCGGCAGATACGACGGAATACGCTACGGCTTCCGCGCCTCCAACTACACAAGCGTGGACGATATGATAACCAAAACGCGCACGGAAGGCTTCGGCAAAGAGGTCAAAAAGCGCATAATGCTGGGCACGTACGTGCTGTCGTCGGGCTACTTCGACGCGTACTACAAAAAGGCGTGCCTGCTTCGAAAAACGGTCGAAAGCCAGATGGCCGAAGCGTTTGAAAAGTGCGACGTACTGTTTGCTCCGACTGCGCCCAATACAGCGTTCAAACGGGGATATTCGGGGGGTAACGCGGTTGAAACCTACCTTTCCGACGTGTGTACGGTGCCCGTAAACATAGCGGGACTGCCCGCAATTTCCATTCCCTGCGGCGCGGATAAATACGGTCTGCCCATAGGTATGCAGATAATTGGTAAGAAATTTGACGACGCGCTTGTGCTCGATACGGCGTACTTTGCGGAGCTCAACAATTTAAGCAAAACGGCGGAAGTCGAAGGGGGTGTAAAGCTATGAAATACAGGCTTGTTTCGGGCTTGGAAACTCACGTTGAACTCGCCACCGCAACCAAGATTTTCTGCGGCTGTACCACGGCTTTCGGCGGCAGTCCGAATACCCACTGTTGCCCCGTCTGTACCGGTCAGCCGGGCACGATTCCCGTGCTCAATAAAAAGGTGGTAGAGTACGCCATTCGCGCGGGACTTGCAACCCACTGCACCATAAACACGACCACGCATTTAGACCGCAAAAATTACTGCTATCCCGACCTTCCCAAGGCGTACCAGATTTCACAGTTCGACAAGCCGCTGTGCGAGCACGGCTACGTTGAACTCGAAAGCGGCAAGCGCATAGGCATCACGCGTATTCATATCGAAGAGGACGCGGGCAAGCTCGTACACGAGAGCGGCTACACCTATATCGACTACAACCGCGGCGGCGTTCCCTTAATCGAAATCGTGTCCGAGCCCGACATTTCCTCGCCCGAGGAGGCAAAGGAATACGTTGAAAAACTTCAACTCATAATGCGCTATATCGGCGTGTCCGACTGCAAAATGCAGGAAGGCTCTATGCGCTGCGACGTCAATATTTCGGTAATGCCCGAGGGCGCGACCGAATTCGGCACGCGCACCGAGATAAAGAATATGAACAGCATTTCGTACATCGAAAAGGCGATGGCTTACGAGTACGAAAGGCAAATCGAAGTTATAGAAGGCGGCGGAAAAATCGTGCAGGCAACGCTTCGATACGACGAGCACACGGGCGAAACCTCGGTAATGCGCACCAAGGAGGACGCGCAGGATTACCGCTATTTCCCCGAGCCCGATATTTTAACGGTGGTTATTCCCGAAGAGAAAGTCGAGGAAATCCGAAAGGGGCTTCCCGAACTGCCCACCGACAAACTGCACAGATATATAGACGAGCTCAAAATCAACCCCGCGACGGCAAAGCTTTTGTATAAGTACAAGCGCGTTTGCGATTTTGCCGAGATGGCGTTCGAGCTCGGCGCGGGCGTAAAGAACACGGTCAATTTGATCGTCGGCACGCTGTATTCCAAGCTGGAAACCGAAGAGGACAAGGAAAGGTTTGCTCTGCCCGTGTCGGCGGAAGAAATGGCTAAGCTTGTCAAGCTCGTCGACGAGGGTGAGGGAAACCGCACCCTCGCGCAGAAAACGCTTGCGAAGATGGCGGAAGGGGGCAAGCCGGTTGCGGCGTATATCTAG
>CAMWKX010000089.1 GCA_947174955.1 uncultured Clostridia bacterium
GATGCCTTCATAATGGGTCTCCGTACAAAAAAATTACACCCCTTTCGGATGTGTAAAAGAAGTTTAACACATAAAAGGGGTGTTGTCAACTCATTTTTCGGTTTCTCGAAAAATTCTTTATTATTATAATTTAGTTAACGTCGCCGGGAGCGAATGCGTACACGTCTCTGTCCTCGGGGAAGATGGGACCGGTGATAACCGGCAGATTGAGGGGCGAAACGTACGCCTGCGCGGTGAGGTTGGTTACGGTTGCGCGGAGATAAGGATAGAGCATCTGAGTAGCCTCGATAACGAAAGCTCTCTCTTCCTGCTGGGTGTAATCCTCCTTTTCCAGCTCGTAAACGCCAACGAGGTTTACGTTGAGGTCGAAGGGCTTGGGTTCTGCTTCGGTGCTCTCGATTTTAACGGCAAGCGAAATGAAAACGAGCTTTTTATTGTCGTTGGGCTTGCGCACCTGACGGGCGAACTGAGGCTTGATATCCAGTCTGGAATTAGGCGCTATCTGAACTCTGTTGAGCTTGTAGCTGAGTTCTTCGGTGGTAATACCTTTGAAATCGTATTTCATAAAATAATCTCCAAAATTTAATTATTACTATTCAAGTCTAACATTTTTTGCCGTTGCTGTCAATATTTAACTGCAAATTTACTTTTTTTATTGATATTTGTTTTGTTTATGTTATAATGTATCAGTAAATCTTTAAGGAGTATTTGCGCGTGCAGAGAAAACTATACTTCGACAGCCAGTACGGTATGGAAACGTACGCTTTAATCGAGGACGGAAAAATAACCGAGTACAGCGCCGAGCCCGTGACGAGCGGCGCGGTTATCGGCAATATCTACAAGGGCAGAGTGACGAACGTTTTGAACGGTATGCAGGCGGCGTTTATCGACTGCGGGCTGGAACGCCACTGCTATATCTCGGTTGCCGATTTAATTCCCGACAAGTCCAAATTCGACGGCGGCGAAATAGACATTCCCGAAACGCTCAATTTGCACGAGGGCGACGAAATCTTAGTTCAGGTAACCAAGGCGGCGCAGGGCAAAAAGGGCGCGAAAGTCACCACCCGCCTGTCGTTTGTCGGCAAGTATATCGTGTATATGCCCGACACCCCCTTCGTCGGCGTTTCGGCAAAGATTTCCGACAGGGAGCTGAGAAAGAATCTTACTTTCAGCGCGAAGAAACAGCTGAACGAGGGCGAGGGCGTAATAGTGCGTACCGCCGCCCCCTACGCCGTTTTAAGCACCAAGAAAAACGAAATAAATTACTTCCGCAAACTTTACGCAAGCATAATCGCGCGGTTTAAAGAAGCGCCCGTCGGCGAGCTATTATACAGCGATTCCCCCCTGCATATACGCGTTCTACGCGATTTTATGCTGGAAAACGGCGACGAAATTTACGTGGGAAACGAGCAGGTTTACAACAGCATCGAGGAGCTTGCCACCACGTATATGCACGGCAATTCGGTCAGCGTTACGCTGCACGACCCGCACACCGATTTGTTCTATTCTGCGGGCATTTACACGCAGTTTATGGCTTCGCTTATGCACAAGGTCGAGCTTTCAAACGGCGCGTACCTTATAATCGACCGCACCGAGGCGTTGACCGTAATCGACGTAAACACGGGCAAATTCACGGGCGACGACAGCCTGGAACACACCGTTTACTGCACCAACGTTTTGGCTGCGCGCGAGATTGCTCGGCAGGTAAAGCTGAGGAATATGGGCGGACTTTTCGTCGTCGACTTTATAGATATGACCGAGGAAAACCACCGCACGGCTATCGTTGCCGAGCTTGAAAAAGCGCTGCGCGCGGACAAGTCGAAATGCCGCGTTCTGCCTATGTCGAAGTTCGGACTCGTAGAGTTTACGAGAAAGCGCACGGGCGTTGCGGCGTCCGAGCTTATGCTCAAAACCTGCGGGACGTGCGGCGGCGCGGGAGTTATGCGCTCGCACGAAAGCATACTCGCGGAGTTCCGCGCAAAGCTTTTGGATCTGCTTGCGGAGGGCACGGAAACGGTGTGCGTCGACCTCAATTTCGACGTGGCAAACAAGCTTATGGGCTACGCCGCGTTAAAGGAAAACGTAGCGGCGCTCTATCCCCAGGCGCGCGTGTATATCATTTCCCACCGCACCTACCGTGAGGACAGTATGTATTTCCGCAAGGTCAACTCCCCCGTCTTCACCCTTCCCGAGGGCACGGTTTTACTCTATTGACCGCATAGTATCCACGAATTATTATAGCGGGAGCGGCATTTTATGCCGCTCCCGCTTATATTATCTGTTCTATAACTTTGCCCACGTCTTCGTTGATGAGGATTGATCGCCCTTCTATCTGCGGCGGGCAAACCGCTTCGCCTAAGTTAACGCAGGCGTAAGTCGCTTTCGGGTTTTCGTTCGTGAACCGCCAGAACGGATATTTTATAATCACGGGCGTATTGCCGCCCACTCCGAGTTCTAGATAAACGATACGTTTATTTTTATTCGCTTCGATAAATTTCCCGTATCTTTCGCAGGCGGCGTTCCACCCCTCGTCCTGAACGAAGGTATCGTCGCACCGCAGATTGACGGTCATAGGTTTCCCGCATACGGGGCAACGCGGTATAAGCTCCGACGGAATTTTCATATTCCTTTGTTCGGCAACCATACGGCGTACCAATTGCTCGTTGTCGTAAGTTTTATCGTGGCAAGGCACGGAGCATTGAATTAAACCGTAATCGCCCTGCGTGTAGAAGAGCCTCTTTTTATCAAACCCCGAACGCTGAAAACAATGGTCGACGTTGGTCGTCAACACAAAATAGTCTTTATCCTTTACAAGCTCGAACAGCCGGTTATAGACGGGCTTTGGTATATCCGCATAGCGGTTATAATAAATATGCCTCGACCACCAGCCCCAGTATTCTTCTAGCGTTTCATACGGATAGAACCCGCCCGAATACATATCGGTGATGCCGTATTTCGAGTGGAAGTCGGCAAAGTATTTTAAAAACCTTTCCCCGCCGTACGTCAGTCCCGCGGAAGTCGAAAGCCCCGCCCCCGCGCCTATTAAAACGGCTTCGGCGCTGTTCAGCGCGTCTTTAAGCTTTAAGCAGTCTTGCGTAAACGTCATAATCGTAATCCTTAAACACGTTGAAAATTATTTTGATTTCGCTCAGCGTTTGTCTTTTGTATTCCTTAACAGTTTGAATAGCTATCTCGGCGGCGCGCTCGTTTGGGAAATGAAATTCGCCCGTAGAGATACAGCAGAACGCTATGCTTTTCAAGCCGTTTTTATCCGCAAGCGCAAGACACGAACGGTAACAGTCGGCAAGTTCGCTTTCGTGCTTCTTAGTCAGTTGACCGTAAACTATCGGACCGACGGTGTGCAGAACGTATTTGCACGGCAGATTGTAAGCCTTGGTAATTTTGGCTTGCCCCGTACCTTCCTCTTTGCCCTGTGCTCTCATAATTTCGGCGCACTCCCGCCTCAGCTGCACGCCCGCAAAAGTATGAATTGCGTTATCGATACAACCGTGATTGGGACAGAAGCAGCCGAGCAACCGCGAGTTTGCCGCGTTGACGATTCCGTCGCATTTTAGCGTGGTAATATCCCCTTGCCAAAGGTATATGTCGGGGGCAACGGGCGAAAGTGCGGCTATATCGGTTATGCCTTTGCGCCGCAACTCTTCCTGCAGATATTCGTCCTGAACGCGCAGAAACTCCGCGCTTGCAGGGTCGGGCATACGCACGTTTACGAGCGCACGGAACAGTCTGTGCTTTTCGCAACCGCAAATAGCGGGAACGCTTTCGCCCCGCTCTTCGCACAACGTTTTTATAAGAAAATCAAGTTTGTCCGCCATATATCCGTTATACCACAGCGTCGGTCATCGTATAACCTTCGAGGGAATTTTCCTTAACCTGAATGCAAAGATATTTTATTGCCGAGTCGTCGGAAGCGAAAAACTGCCTTTTTGCCGCGGGGCTGATACGTACGAAATCGCCCGCCGTCAACCCGATTTTTTCGCCGTCGATTACGGCGTATCCCTTGCCTTCGAGCACGGCATAAATTTCCTCGTTCTGCTTATGCGAATGAACGAAGGGAACGCTTGCGCCCGCAGGCAAAGTGTTGACGCTTATCTCCGCTCCCGTCAGCCCCAGTGCGTCGTGAAGTTCTACGCGCGCTTCCTCCGCAACGCTTACTTTATTGAAATTGTTCATAATAAACCTCCGAAATTTTATTTGTACCCGAAGTATACCAAAGTCAAGAAACAAAAGCAAGAACGTTACTTTTCTATTATCGTGTAATAGTTTTGTTACTAAGTTTCTTTTTTAAACCATTGACTTATTGTCCGACCGTTGTTATAATAAATTTAAGGAGAAAATATTATGCTGACCAAAGACGAACTGCCCGAATGCCCCGTTGCCACTACCGTACAGCTTATAGGCAACAAGTGGAAACTGCTTATTATCCGCAATTTGGTGTTCAACCGAAAGCAACGGTTTACCGATTTTATAAAATCCATTCCATCCATAAGCAAGAAGGTCCTTACGGATAATCTCCGCGCTTTGGAAGAGGACGGACTAATAAAGCGCGAAGTGTTTGCGGAAGTGCCTCCGCGGGTTGAATACTCGCTTACCGAGCTCGGCAAAACGCTTAAACCCATTCTCGACGCTATGTTCGAATGGGGAACCGAATATAAAAATGCTTTATAACTCAATTAAAAAGCCCCCGAGGTCGCTCGGGGGCTTTATTTATTTTTTCGTCGACTTATTGGCAGGTTTGGTTACGGGTTTGGTAACAGGCTTTACCGAGGGCTTCGGTGCGGAAGCCGTTGTCGGTTTAGTCACGGGCTTCACCGAGGGCTTCGGCGCGGTAGTTGCCGCAGACTTTGCCGCCGTTTCCGTTGCAGGTTTAGCCGCAGTCTTGGGTGCCGCAGGCGCCGCGGGCTTCTCTGCGGGTTTGGGTGTTGCGGGAGCCGTAGGCTTCTCGGCAGGCTTAGGCGCCGCGGGTTTTTCTGCGGGCTTGGGCGTTGCGGGCTTCTCCGCAGCCTTAGGCGCGCTCTTCACCTCGCTCTTCACTTCGCTCTTAGCCTTATTCTTAGGCTCGCTCTTCGCCTTATTCTTGGGCTGGTCGGCAACCGCGTTATTCGCCGTCTTTCTGCGCTTCATTAAAATCACTACCGCAACCGCGCCGCCTCCGGCAAGAACGACGATTACGATTATGACGACGGCCACTATAATACCCGTATTCGGCTTTTTGGCAATATCCGAGAATACCGGAGTTATGACCATATCGCCCGTTATGCTGACGGTATCGCCCGCGTTATAAGCCACGCCGTTAACCGACCAGTGCGAGAACTTCTTTCCTTCGGGCGCGACGCAGTCTTCCAGAACGAAAGAGTCCGAAAAGTCGTGCCAGGTTACCGTCTGTTCTTCCTTATTGTTGAAAGTGACCGTATAACGCTTTGCCGTATCCGCAATTATTTCAACGTTGCCCGTAATCGTAACGCCTGTTGCGGGAGCAAACCATTCGTCGGCAACTTTCCAGCCAAGCAGCGAAACCTGTTCGGATATACTGCCTATGGGCAGATAGAACTTGCTGTCGGGTATGATATAGAAGGTCTGGATATTGTCGTCGTCGTATTTCAGCGTAACTATAAATTTCGTCTTGATTACAGCGGTGAAAGTACAGTTACCGTTGATTACTACCGTTTCGCCGGCGGCATACGAATTTCCGTTCGACGTCCATTCCGCTATTTATTTATCTTCGACGAGATCTTCAGGAGTTTCGGGCAAAACGAAATTGCCGAGCGCAACCGT
>CAMWKX010000090.1 GCA_947174955.1 uncultured Clostridia bacterium
TACTTAGAGCTTTGCGCCTTTGTTTCCTTATCACCAAAGGTGTTGTCCTTAAGGTACGGCGGAACACCGTCGTCGTCGCGCACTTCACGCGCGTCACGCTTTGCCGCGTTCATGGCAACCTCAACGGTATTGCTTTTTGGAGCTTCGCAAACGTAAACTATTGCCTCGCATAAAGGCTCTAACCCTTCGGGGTAGCCCGTCTTTTCGAATATGTACATAGCCGAGGCAGCAATATTCAGCGCGTTGGGGTCAGCCATGCCCACGTCCTCGGCCGCGTGAATCGAAAGTCTCCTTGCAATTATCATAGGGTCGCAACCCCCCTCGATAAGCCGCATAGCGTAATACAGTGCGGCGTTAGCGTCACTGCCGCGCAAGGACTTGCAGAAAGCCGAAAGATAGTCGTAATAAGCGTCCTCACTGTACGACATCGCCTTTTTCTGAATGGACTGTTCCGCATCGGACAAGGTAACCCTTATACTTCCGTCGGCTTGGGGCGGAGTGGTCAGCACGGCAAGCTCCAAAGCGTTATACGCGGTGCGCAAATCGCCACCCGCAACGCGCGCTATATGGTCAAGCGCGTCGTCGTCCACAACTGCCGAATATTCCCCTAAACCTTTGCGTTTATCGGTCAAAGATTTTACGATTGCCCCCCGAATATCCTCGAACGAAAGCCTTTTGAACTCAAAAACCCTACACCTCGATACGATTGCGGGGGTCATCGAAGCAAAGGGATTTTCGGTGGTTGAACCGATAAAAATTATCGTGCCCTTTTCTATTGACGGCAACAGGCTGTCCGACTGCGTTTTGTTGAAACGGTGACACTCGTCGAGCATCAGATATGTACGCTTGCCGTACAGTTTCAAATTGTCTTCCGCGGTTTTTACCGCCGCTTTCACGTCGGCAACGCCCGCCTGCACCGCGTTGAGTTTTATAAACTCGCCGTGTGTCGTAGACGCGACAATGTTGGCAAGAGTCGTCTTGCCCGTGCCGGGAGGTCCCCAGAAAATACAGCTGCCGAGGCGGTCAAGCGCAATGGCGCGGCGAAGGAGCGAGCCCTCCGCCACTATGTGCTTCTGACCGATAAAGTCGTTTAAGTTGTTTGCGCGCATACGCTCGGCAAGCGGTTTGGCTTTTTCCTCGTTGCCGTTCAAATCAAAAAGGTCGAACATATCTCTTGTAATTATTTTATAAAATCTTTTATCTCTTCAATGTGCGCTCTCGTCGTCAGATACCCGTCCTCGTACGCCTTGTCGGCGTCCTTGACGGCGTATTGGCTAAGCCCCTTCATTTCTGGCACAAGCCAAAGCTCGTTTTCCGTGCCCAGAATCTGCTTTTTCATTTCCGAGCAGTTGTAGTCCATCATATCGTAGACGCGCATTACCATCGAGATTATATTTGTAACTTTCTTTACTTTCTCTTTCGTGTTGTCGAGAACGTCGACGGCGATTACCACGTCCGCGCCCATTTCCTTGCACTGCTGAGTGGGCACGCGGCACAATACACCGCCGTCAATCAGCAATTGTCCGTGCATCTTTACAGGCGGGAAAATCGACGGCATAGAGCTCGACGCCGCAACCGCCGTTGCCACCTTGCCCTCCGAAAGGGTTACAAGCCGCCCCGAATAGAGGTCGCTCGCAACGCATTTAAAGGGTATTTTGAGTTGGTCGAAAGTGGTATCGCCAAGCTTGGAAACCAACAGATTGCGCATCTTGTTGCCGCGCGTGAGCGCGAGGCGGGTTATGGGAAGCGCGGTTACGTCGATGAGCTGAACGGCTTTGAGCTTTTTAACTATGCTGTACATTTCCTCGACGGTAAGCCCCATAGCGTAGCCCGCGCCGACTACCGAGCCCATCGAACAGCCCGTAATATAGTCGGGGCGGATGCCCTCTTCTTCGAGAGCTTTTAAAACTCCGAGGTGCGCAACGCCGCGCGCGCCGCCGCTTCCCAAAGCAAGTCCTATCTTTTTACTCATAATTTCACCCCTGATATAATAATTATTTAGCGTATGATTGCGAAAAAAAATATAACAAAGATTGTCGTTTGCGCCGTTTTGTTATTCTTCGGCGGAGTTCTGATTGTCTTTCCCGACAGATATCTTTCAATCTGTTTCGACGGGCTTTGTCTTTGGGCGGAGAGCGTTCTTCCATCGCTCTTTCCGTTTATGATTATTACTTTGCTTTTAATAAAACTCGGCGCGGCGCAGATTGCCGCAAAGCCGTTTAATAAGCTCTCGGCAAAGCTCAAACTGCCCAACGTGGGCGTGCCGCTGTTTTTAATGAGCGTGTTTTCGGGGTATCCTGCGGGCAGCCGCATTTTATACGAATACTGCGAACAGGGGCTTATAGACCGAAGCGAAGCCAAAAAGCTTGCGCCGCTGCTCTCGACCTGCGGGCCGCTGTTCGCGCTCGGCACGGTGGGTGCGCGCGCTTTCGGCGGCGGCAACGCGGGTATTAAGCTCTTGTGCGCCTGCCTTATTTCGGTAGTTTTTACCTCGCTTATATTCTGTCTTTTTTCGGGGCGCAAACAAGCCCCTCCGCCGCTTATCAAGCTTAACCCAAGCGGCGGCGACGCGCTGTACTCCAGCTTTTACGGCGGCGTTACAGCCTGCCTCGTCGCGGGAGGGTTTATATGCTTTTTCTATACCTTATCGCAAGTTATTGCCGACTTTAACATTTTAAAACCGTTAGCTTTAATCCTTTCGCCTCTTTTCGGACAAGACGCTGCAAACGGACTGTGCCTCGGCCTTTGCGAGGCGACGGGCGGCTGCTTTGCCGTGGCGCACGCGGGCGGATTTTTCGCCCTGCCGCTCGCGGGGTTTTTACTCACTTTCGGCGGCGCGTCCATTTTAATGCAGCAGCTCTGCTATCTGACAAAGTGTGGAATTAAGCCAATCTTTTTTATCGGATTCAAGTTCTTGCAAGGCGTGCTGACTTTCGGAATTCTCTGCCTTTTCAGTCTGTTTTAATTTCAGTAAACGCCGAGAAGTCTGAACGACGACGAAGCCTCTTTTACCTTTTCGAGCGCGGCTTTTACAGCCTTATCCGAGTAGTTGCCCTCGACTTCGAGAAAGAAGCGGAACTCGCCTGCGCTGCGCTTAATGGGGCGGCTCTCTATTTTAGTCATATTTATGCCACTGCTCTTCAAAACGTTTAACGTATCGACGAGCGCGCCGACCTTGTGCAGACAGGTGAATGAAAAGAAAATTTTATCCGATACGTAGTTTTCGGGAGGTTCGCCCTCCACGACCAAAAGAAATTGAGTGAAATTGCTCGCCTCGTCCGAAATGGTTTCGGGCGAAAGCTCGAAGCCGTCGGCTGTAAAATGCGCGCCGACTATGCCCGCGTCGGTATCTTCCGTTAGCTTATCCACGCTCTCCGCGGTTGAAGCCGTTTCGTACAGTTTTGCGTCAGGGAAGTTTACCGCAAGGTATTTTGCGCACTGTCCCAGCGCCTGCGAGTGCGAGAATACGCGCTTTATCCCGCTTTTGTCGCAACCTTTTTTCGTAATCAGTCGGTGGTCGATTTTAACCGCGGCCACCGCCTTTGCGTATACGTTCTCCGTTTCCTGCAAAAGGTCGAGATTTTGCGTAACCGCTCCGTTGAGCGTGTTCTCTATGGGGATAACAATCGCGTTTACTTCGCACTTTTTCAGTGCGGAAAAGAGAGTGAAAAACGACGGATAGGCGACCTTTTTCGCGTTGCCACCCAGACATTTCGCCGCAATTTCGCTATACGTTCCCTCCGGTCCGAGATATCCGATAATACCCTCGTTCACAGTCGTTTTTACCTCCTTTTTTGTAAATTGCCCCCGTAATATGCCTTAACTAACGCTTTTTTACACCTTATCCGCGATATCCAAAAGCAGTCTTTCGGTGTCGCTCCAGCCGAGGCACGGGTCGGTAATCGACTTGCCGTAAACCTTATCTTCGGGCTGATTGCCTTCCTCTATAAAGCTTTCAATCATAAAGCCCTTGACGTTCTTTTTGAAGTCGTTGTCGTAGAGGCGGTTGTTCATAACCTCTTCGCAGATTCTTATCTGCTGTTTGAATTTTTTGCCGCTGTTGGAGTGGTTGGCGTCGATTATAATCGCGGGATTTTTAAGCCCCGACTTCGCGTAGCCCTCGATAACCTGCATAACAGTTTCGTAATGGAAGTTGGGAATATCGTTGCCGTAGCCGTCGACGCCGCCGCGAAGTATCGCGTGCGAAAGCGGGTTGCCGTCCGTCTTTACCTGCCAGCCGTTGAGCTTGAAAGTCTGCCCCGACTGCGCCGCGTAAATGGAGTTTAAGAGCACTAAAATAGAACCGCTCATCGGGTTTTTGATGCCGACGGCAACGTCCATACCGCTTGCAACCAGGCGGTGAAGCTGATTTTCAGAGCTCCTCGCGCCCACGGCAACGTAGGATAAAAGGTCGTCTACGTACGCGTAGTTTGCGGGGTACAGCATTTCGTCCGCCGCCGCAAGTCCGCTTGCCTCGATTGACTTTACGTTTAAATCTCTTATTGTCAGAATGCCCTTTAAAATGTCCTCTGACTTGGTGGGGTCGGGCTGGGAGAACATACCCTTGTAGCCCACGCCCTTGGTGCGCGGCTTGTTGGTGTAAATTCTGGGCACTAAAACCAGCTTGTCCTTTACCTTTTCGTTGAGCTTGCCCAGGCGTTCGACGTAGTCTAAAACGGGCTTTTCGGCGTGCGCGGAGCACGGTCCCACTATTATTATGAGCTTGTCGCTCTTGCCCGCTATGACGTCCGACACCGCCTTATCTCTTTCCGCCTTAATTGCTTTAAGGCTTTCGGGAAGGGGCGCTATCGCTTTGATTTCCTCGGGTTCGGGAATTTTTATCTGTCTTTCAAACATTTTTTGCCTCCAGAAGTTTTTGTACTTCGCCTTGAATTTCAGTAGGGATATACTGCATAAATTCTTTATTGAATTTTACGCTGTTTCTTATTAGCGACGAGCTTACGTGTAAATCCCCCTGCTCGGCGGGAATATATATCGTGACCATTCCGTCCATCAGCTTTTTGCTTGCGTAATGGTTGCGGTTTTCGTACTCGAAGTCAATGCAATCGCGCACGCCGCGCACGTAAAATGGCGTGTTTTCCTCTTTTAAAAGATCCACCGCAGCGCCGTCGAACGAGCGCACTTTTATTCGCTTGTCGCTTTCGTACATTTCGTTTAATAGCGACAGCCGCTCCTCTTTCGAAAAAAGACAGCTCTTTTCGGGGTTTATCATTACCGCAACGGTCACTTTGTCAAAGATTTTAAGCGCCGCTTCGATGACGTCTTTATGCCCTATCGTCGGCGGGTCGAACGTGCCCGCAAATACACAGGTTTTCATTAATTACTCCTCTTGAAAAAAGTAAGGTAAGTTTTGCCGTACTTCCTTTCGTCAAACTTTTCAAGCCCCTCGATTTCGCCTTCGAAAGAACGGTCGCGCTCGTAGATTGCAATACCGTCTTCCGTCAGCAGTCCGCGCTTTGCAATAATTTCGAGAGCGGGTACGCCGAACTCTTTGGCGTACGGCGGGTCGATAAAAATCAAGTCGTAACTTTCCGCGGTCGAGCCGAGACACGCAAGATAGTCGAGATTGGTTATTCGGCTTTTTCCTTCTTCGCCGACTGCCGCAAGATTCTTTTTCAGAACCGCCAAACTGTCCTTTGACAGGTCGTTAAAATGTGCTTTTGCAGCCCCGCGCGAAAGACTTTCCAGTCCTAAATTACCGCTTCCGCAG
>CAMWKX010000091.1 GCA_947174955.1 uncultured Clostridia bacterium
TTGCATAGTTCAACCGCCGAAGCCAAATCGTCAGTGACGATAATTTTGCAATTTGCTTCAAGCGAAGCGAGCGCAATTTCTCTGCGTTCGAGTTTAGCAACCTGTCTTTCAAGTTCTCCGACAACCTCATCCGCAAGCTTTTCGCTGTCCGTGATTAAAATTGCCGAGGCAATTTTGTCGTGTTCAGCCTGCGACAATAGGTCCGCGGCTACGTATTCAGCTTTGGCGGCGCCGTCGGCAAGCACCAAAATTTCACTCGGTCCCGCCACCATATCTATTCCGCAGGCGATTCCCGCAACAAGCTTTTTGGCAGTGGCGACAATGTCACGACCCGGTCCCGTGATTTTATCAACCTTAGGAACAGTTTCCGTACCGTATGCAAATGCCGCAATTGCCTGCGCTCCACCCATTTTGAAAATTTTGTCTACGCCGCATAACGCTGCGGCAACCAGCACTTCCGCCTTGACCTTGCCGTCCGCCTTTACGGGCGTAGCCATATAGACCTTATTTACACCCGCAATCTTAGCGGGAATAGCATTCATCAATACGGTCGACGGATAAGCCGCCGTACCTCCGGGTACGTAAATGCCGGCACTTTCAACAGGCGTAACCTTTTGCCCGACAATTCTGTCGCCAAAATTGATTTCAAAGCCGTCCCTTACCTGTTTGCGGTGAAAAATTTCGATATTTTCAATCGAATTTTTAAGCGTCTGAATATAATTTTTGTCAATTGCGGCAAATGCCTCGTCGATTTCGACAGAGCTTACTTCAAGCGAGCCGCCCGTATAGCCGTCGAATTTTTCCGAATAATATTTAAGCGCGGCGTCTCCGTTTTGGCGTATATCGGAAATGATAGCTTTAACCTTTTCTTCGACGTTGTAAGTTATTTCGTCACGATTACCGAACAACTCTTCGGCCGACTGACCACAGTATTTTATTGTTTTAATCACAGTTTTCCACCGCCTTTCTCAGTTCTTCGCATATACTCAAAACTCCGCCGTTTTTAAACTTGTACGACGACTTATTAGCGATAAGTCTTGCGCTTATATCTGAAATTCTGCCGATTACTTTCAGATT
Organism: uncultured Clostridia bacterium; assembly: GCA_947174955.1. Classification (GTDB taxonomy): domain Bacteria; phylum Bacillota; class Clostridia; order Christensenellales; family Borkfalkiaceae; genus Coproplasma. Next base: position 1,078 of record CAMWKX010000091.1, read on the forward strand.
GTTTTCCTTTAGCGTAGTGCCCGTTTCCACGATATCTACGATAACGTCGGAAATTCCCAGCACTGGCGCAAGCTCAATCGACCCGTTAAGTTTTATCAACTCGATATCTCTGCCCATTTCGTTATAGTATTTCTCAGCCGTGTGCACGAATTTTGTTGCAACCCTCAAGGGCGATGACAAATCGTCTTTAAAATCTTCGAGAGCCGCTACGCACATTGAGCACCTACCCATTTTAAGGTCGGCAAGCTCGTACACGTCGGGACAGTACTCGTCGAGAATGTCTTTCCCCGCAACACCGATATCCGCGGCGCCCAGCTCAACGTAGACCGCAACGTCCGAAGGCTTGACCCAAAAATAACTTACTTCACCTTTTTTATCGCTGAAAATCAGTTTTCTGCTGTCTTTGGAATACTCGTCACATTTATAACCAATATCCGATAGTAGTTTGTAGACTTTTTCACCAAGCCTTCCTTTCGGTAAAGCTATATTTATCATCAGGTTGCCTCCTTTTCGGTTAAGTCTATCAGTTTCTTATAGCCCAATCCTGCGGGAATTCCGATAGAAATCCTTACGCTTCTACCGTCCGAAAGCAATTTTTGAGCGGTTCTCAAAGCCTGCACCTGCGTTTCGACGCTATAAACTACCAGATAATCAACGGTTTCGTTTTGTTTTGCAAGATAACGCTCGATTTCGCCTAAGTACAGAGCAAAGCCTATCGCGCCGCCGCGTTTTGAAAATTTATCTATAAGCTTATCGTATCTGCCGCCGGATAAAACGCAGTGCGGAACGTTTTCTACGTAGCCGTTGAAAATTACGCCGTTGTAATAATCTGCGTTTGCGGTTGCCGAAAAGTTAACGTTTACTTTGTCAGCAAAGCCGAACTCTTTCAGTAATTCGTATAGCGCATTAAGTTCCGCTATTGCGTCACGCATAGTACTATTCAAAATCGCTGAATTTGCTTGATTTAAGGCATTTTCAGGTGCTCCGCAGGCGTTTACCGCTATTTCAAAGGCATTTATCAAATTTTGCGAATACTTCTCTTTTGCTGCAAGCAAATAAAAATCGTGCAGATTTTTTGCCTTCAGGTATTCCGAAATTGTGTTTCTATTTGACGGAAACTCATTTAGCAACCCCTCGGTAAATCCCATATGCGAAATATCCAGAATATAGTTATCGCTTACCGCCTCTAACGTTTTGCAAATGAGAATGGTAAGTTCGCAAACGACCGCACCGTCTATCGAACCGACAACCTCTACGCCCGTTTGGCTTATTTCCTTGTAGTTCCTGCCGCCCGCAGACTGTCTGTAAACTTTTTCGTTATAAAAATACTTGTCAGTACTCTTATCCGAGACGTCGCTGTGACGGATAAGCGACAGGGTAACGTCGGGGCGCATTGCCATCAGCTTTCCGTTTAAGTCCGAAAAAGTAATAACGTTCTTGCCGATTAAAAAATCTTTATTCTCCTGATAGAGAGAATACTCCTCGAAACAGCCCGGTTTATACCGTTTGTAACCGTACTGCATATAGAGCGCAGAAAGTTGGGATATTATGCTCTCCTCTCGTTTATCGCTAATCTTATTCTTCATTGCCGTCATAACTCACAAATTTTTTGTAGCCTCCGCTACCGTGCGATATTGCCCGTGAAATTCTCGAAAGCGTAGTGCTCGATATATCCGTTTCGGCAATAATTTCATTGTACGTCCGCCCTTCCAGGAACAGTTTCGCGGCGTAGGTCCTCTGCGCCATCTGCTCAACCTCCTTATACGTACAGAGGTCGCTTAAAAGCGCCTCGCAGTCTTCCACGGTTTTAAGCTTTATCAGCATTTCGTACAATTCGTTGAGATGAAGTTGGATATTTTTCATAAAATACTTACCTGAATTCTGTTTTATAATGCTATTATACTTTATCACAGTAAAGAAGTAAAGTGTTTTTATTATAAAAAAACGGAAAAGTCAAAAAATTTTTCCGTTATTTTTCTTATTAAATTTTGTAAGCAATCGGTTTACGGTGCTTATAGTAATACATCTCGTGGACGCCTGCCGATTTTAAAAATGTAACAACCGCTGTTGAATTTCTCAAATAGTCCTTCACACTATGCGCATCGCTGCCGAAGCTGAGCTTTTTGCCTCCGAGTTGCAAATATCTGACAATGACGTCGGTATCGGGCAAAGACAATCCACCAGTCTTTCCAACGGAAGCGTTGATTTCAAGGCATTTGTCGCGAGCAATGATACATTTAAGAATTTCGTCTAAAATATCACTGAAATCCGAATAATTGATTTTTGAATTGCAGCCGCTGCGGTAGCGTGATACGTAACCGAGATGCCCGACAATCTGATAATCGAAATCTGCGTTCACGCTTTCCAGCACGGCTTTAAAATAATCGCGGTAGCACTCTTGTATACTTCTTCCCGCAAAAAACCGTTCGTGAAAGCAGTCACCGCGCTCAGGTAAAGTATGCACGCTGTTAATGACGTAATCAAAATTATATTCTGAGATCAGCCGTCTGTACTGTTCAACGCTGATATCGCGGTATCCGAATTCAATACCGCACAATATTTCGGGAGATGCGATATTCTCACGCAAGCCCTTTACGTATTCGGTATATTTCGGAATATCGCAAAGGGCAATATCGGCACCGTCAAGAACCGCGTCGTAATCGTAATGCTCTGAAAAACCTAATGCGGGAACACCCGATTCGCGTGCCTTTTCAATGTAATTACTTATTTTTTCACTGCTATCAAACGAAAAACCGCTGTGCAAATGAATATCTATCAACATTTTATTTGCCGTATTTCTCTTCGATTGCAGTAATTTTGTTTACGCGCCTTTCGTGTCTGCCCCCCTCGAACTCGGTAGTTAAGAAAGTTTCGACAATCTGTAACGCATAGCCCTCGCCGACAACCTTTTCACCCATAGCAAGCACGTTCGCGTTGTTGTGACGGCGGGTAAATTCCGCGCAGTACACGTCGTGACAGTGAGCGCATCTAACCCCGGGAACCTTGTTTGCAACAATGGAAACACCGATACCCGTAGAGCATATCAGAATACCCTTATCGCATTCGCCGCTTGAAACGGCCTCGGCTGCGGGCAAAGCGTAATCGGGATAGTCGCAACTGTCGGTAGTCGTCGTGCCGAAGTCCACAACGTCATAATCGCGTTCTTCGAGATAAGCATAAATTTTGTTCTTCAAGTTAAGACCGCCGTGGTCACAGGCAAGTGCAATCTTCATTTTTTATTCCTCGTATTTTAAAATATATTCGTTAACAATAGTTTCGCACGCAAGCTTTAAAATGTCCCGCGTCATTTTGTACACTTCAAGCCCGCACCCGTACGGGTCGGGTACTTCGTACCCGCAGATATCCTTTACGCTCCTCACGTTGCCGTTTTCACCGAAGAGCCTTTTCTGACTTTCCGTCATCGTTACAATCAATACGCTGCTTTCGATGAGGTTACGCGTAAGTTGCCGAGGTTTGAAGTCTGATAAAATAATACCCTTTTCTTCGAGCGCAAGGCGCGAATTCTGACTGAGCGTGCCGCCGACTTCGGCTTGTATCCCGCGCGAAGTCACGTCCCACCATTTGATTTTTCTCTTTTTGATTTCTGCACGGAGCAACGCTTCCGCCATCGGGCTTCGGCAGGTATTACCCGTGCAGACGAAAAGTATTCTTTTTCGTTTCATCTTAACCGCACGCCTTTTTCAATCTGTTCATAACGCCGACCATTACGCCGTCCTGCTTTTCGGGGGCGACGGCAATAATCAGCTCCGCAAAGCGCTCGCCTTCCCGCAACTTATCATAGAGATTGGCGGCTATTTCGCACTCTGTTGCACCCAAATTTAAAATCTGTTGACAGTCCGTCTCTGCGGCAACACCGCTGTCGCACATAAGCCACACCTTGACACCCGCGGCTTCTTTTTCCTTATATAATTTAAAAGCCGCTTGTCTGTCGTTATAATCAAACAGCGCCGTTTGGCATCTAGGTGAATAATGCTTGTACTTCATACCGGGAGAGCGCACCCGCTCGCCGTCTTTTAAAACGTACTCGTCGCAGCTGCCTGCAACCGCGGCAATCATATCCCGCGTTATAAGTCCGCTCCGCAAAACGCAAGGCACTTCGCCCGTACAGTCCAGAACCGTACTTTCAATACCGCCCGAACACTTGCCGCCGTCTAAAATCAGCGGTATTTTGCCGTTCAGATCGTCAAAAACGTGTTCCGCGGTTACGGGGCTGACGTGCTTTGAAAGATTTGCGCTCGGCGCGGCTATCGGCAGACCGACCCGCTTTAAAAAAGCCTGCGCGCCTTTATGCGAAGGAATACGAATTGCCAGCGTATTGCCGCCGCACGAAACAGCCGAACTGACCGTGCACTTGCTCTTATAGACCATCGTCAAAGGACCGGGCAAAAACGCTTTTGCAAGCAGCTTCGCATACTCGGGTACTTCCGAAACAAGCTCCGAAATATCGTAATCTTTGTGCACGTGCACGATTAACGGGTTGTCGTTAGGGCGCCCTTTTATTTCAAAAATACTCTCGACTGCCGCCGTATCGAATGCGTTTGCTGCGAGACCGTATACAGTTTCGTTCGGAAACGCCTCATCGGCTGCGTCCTTGAG
>CAMWKX010000092.1 GCA_947174955.1 uncultured Clostridia bacterium
GCAATCTCCTACGCCGACAGAGAGTTTACTCCCGAAGAGCAGACGGCGCGCGACAGGTACGCCGAGCTGTACGCAATGTACAAAGCCGAAACGGACGCGGAAAAGGAAAAGGTTATCGAGGCGGGCGGACTTTGCATACTCGGTACCGAGCGTCACGAATCGCGCCGTATAGACAATCAGCTCCGCGGTCGTGCGGGCAGACAGGGCGACGTGGGCGCGTCGGTGTTCTTCATTTCGCTCGAAGACGATCTGGCAAAGAGGTTCGGCGGCGAGAGATTAAAGAGCATTTACACCTCGCTTATGGACGAGGACGAGTGCCTGCAGTCCAAAATGCTTTCGCGCTCGATTGAAAACGCGCAGAGGGCAATCGAGGGTCGTAACTTCGGTATGCGTAAGCACACGCTGCAGTACGACGAGGTAATGAACGAACAGCGTAAGCTCATTTACGCAGAAAGGCTCAACGTTCTGCGCGGCGGAAACGTGCACGAGCAGATTTTAAAGTATATTCCCGACTACGTTGCAAAGGTTGTAAACGAAACGGTCAACACCGACGCTATGCCCGAGCAGTGGGACGGCGCGGCGCTCACCGAGGCGTTGACGCAGAAGGTATACCCCGACGAGTGCACCTTCGAGATTACTCCCGAAAGGCTTGCCCACTGGGATTACGAGGCGGCAATCAATAAGATTTGCAAGGAAGTCACCAAGGCGTACGAAGAAAAAATCGAGAATATCGCAAGGGATACGAACGGTATGGTCGACTTCTACCAGATAGAGCGCGACGAGCTTTTACGTGCGGTCGACAGGTATTGGGTAGACCATATCGACGCGATGGACCAGCTCCGCAAGGGCATAGGCTTGCGCGGTTACGCTCAGCAGGACCCCGTTATCGCGTACAAGGAAGAGGGGCACGAGATGTTCGAAGAGATGATAGACCGTATTCAGACGACGACTATCACCCGCCTTTTGAAGGGCAGAATAGTGCGTATGCCCGCCAATATGATTAACAGAGCGGCGCAAGCTCCCGCACAAGCATCCGCACAGGCACCCGCGCAAGCTCCCGCACAGCCTGCGGCAGCCCCTTCGCCCGTAGCTCCCGCACCCAAACCCGTTGACGATAAGGGTAACTTTGTCCCCGAAGGCACCAAAATCCATAGACCTAAAAAGCAGGGTTAATATAAAAAATGTTTAAAGCAGACGATTACAGATTAAGATTAAAATCGCTTTCCGAAACGCTTGCGGAGGCAAAATACGCGCTGGATATCGACAATTTAGGCGAAAAGCTCGCCTATTTCAAAGCCGAGCAGGAAAAGCCCGAAGTGTGGCAGGATTTAGAAAAGTCCAAGCAGGTCGGGCGCGAGATATCCTCAATCGAGAACAAGATGGCGGCCTACGAAAAGGGCAGGTGCGCCGTTGCCGACGCGCTCGCTTTCGTCGATTTAATCGAGGAAGCGGACGACGAGAGCCTTATTCCCGAGCTCGAAACTATGATTTCGACGGCGGAAGAGGATATCGACGATATGCGTATCCGCGCGCTGCTTAAAGGCAAGTACGACGCCAACAACGCCATTTTAAACCTGCACTCGGGTGCGGGCGGCACCGAGGCTTGCGACTGGACGCAGATGCTGTACCGTATGTATCAGCGTTACTGCGAAAAGGCGGGCTTTAAGGTCACCGAGCTGGATATGGAAAGCGGCGACGAAGCGGGCATAAAGTCGGTTTCGTTCAAGGTGGACGGCGAGAACGCCTACGGCTTTTTAAAAGCGGAAAAGGGCGTGCACAGACTCGTGCGCATATCGCCTTTCGATAGTAATAAGCGCCGCCACACGTCGTTTGCCTCGCTGGAAGTTATGCCCGAAGTCGACGACGCGGGCGAGGTGGAAATCCGCGACGAGGATATCCGTATCGACGTTTACCGCTCGTCGGGCGCGGGCGGACAGAAGGTCAACAAGACCGAAACGGCGATAAGAATTACGCACTTCCCCACGGGTATAGTGGTAACCTGCCAGAACGAGAGAAGCCAGCTTCAGAACAAGGAAATGGCGTTCCAGTATCTGCGCGCAAAGCTGATTGAAAGGCAGATAGCCGAACGCGAAGCGGCGGACGCGGAGATTAAGGGCGAGATAAAAAAGATAGAGTGGGGCAGTCAGATACGCAGTTACGTATTCTGTCCGTACACGCTGGCAAAAGACCACCGCACGGGCTATGAAAACACCAACATTCAGGCGGTTATGGACGGCGACATTCAGGGTTTTATAATCGACTATTTGAAGAAAACCGTATAAATGGAGGACGGATATGGAAAACGATTTCACGTTGACCTCGTACAAGGAAGTCAGCACGGAGCTCAGCAAAAAGCTTATCAAGCTGTATAACGCAAAGATTTTCCCCAGGCAGGGCAAGATTTTTGCTGATATGCTCTTTCAGTCGGGTATAGAGGCCGGCTCGTACCTTGCCGCGCTCGCCGATATCGAGGAGCGAATGGTCAAGATAAATCTTGCAACCAACGCGATGATACATTTAAACCAGACGGAATATCTCGTAAACGTAATGCGCGAGGCGGGCTATTACGCGCCCTACCAGGTTGCCGAATTCGAGGAGTTTTTGGACGTGCTTACGCGCGCTATGAAAGATTTGCTTATAAATGCGTACGAGCAGATGAGAACCAAAAACGTTCAGACCGTAGTGGCAAAGGCACCGTTGCAGAGCATTCCCACGAGTAAGCCCGTCTCCGATAATTCCAGACCCGTTCCGCCTCCCGTCGTAGTCAACACCGACCCCGACGGCTTTAACGCGCCCGTGAGCGGTGTGGACAAGGCGGAAAAGAAAAAGAAATAAATATGTACGATTTATCCAAGTATAAAATCAAAGAAACGCCCGTTATTCTCGGCATAGAGAGTAGCTGCGACGAAACGGCTTGCGCGGTAATACGCGGCAGGCAGGTTTTGTCCGACTGCATAATTTCGTCTGCCTCGGAACAGGCTCTGTACGGCGGAGTAGTGCCCGAAATTGCCAGCCGCGCGCACACCGACGCGGTGGACGAGGTCGTGACGAAAGCTTTAAAAGAGGCGGGAATATCCCCTGACCAAGTGGACGCGGTTGCCGTAACCTACGGCGCGGGACTTCTGGGAGCACTGCTTGTGGGCTTGTCATTTGCCAAGGCGTTCGCGCACGCGCACAATATTCCGCTTATTGCGGTCAACCATATCCGCGGTCATATGGCGGCGGCGTATCTCGAACAGCCCGACTTGAAACCGCCCTTTATAACCTTGCTTGCAAGCGGCGGTCATACGGCGATATTACATACCAAATCGGAGCTCGAAGCCGAGATTCTGGGCGGCACCTGCGACGACGCCGCGGGCGAGGCTTTCGACAAGGTCGCAAGGGTTCTGGGGCTTCCATACCCGGGCGGACCCAACGTGCAAAGACTTGCGGAGAGCGGTGAAAAGGCTATCGAATTTCCCTCCGCGCTCGTGAAAAACTCAAACGGTATTACCTTTTCGTACAGCGGCTTAAAGACAGCGGTCATCAACTATATGCACACCGCCGAACAGCGCGGGCAGACGGTAAAGAAAGAGGACGTAGCGTATTCGTTCCAGTGCGCGGCAATCGACCCGCTTGTAAAAAAGACGGTGGAGTGCGCGCTCAAACTGAAAGTGCCTACCGTCGTTGCGGGCGGCGGAGTGGTTGCAAACGACTATTTGAGAAACGAGCTTAAAAACGCGTGCCTTTCGGCTGGAATAACGCTCGTTTTGCCCGACAAAAAACACTGCACGGACAACGCGGCAATGATAGCTTCCGAGGGGTTGAACCAGTATACGGCGGGCAACTTCGCACCCCTTTCGGTCAACGCCAAAGCGCAGATACCGCTTAAATAACAAGGTCTGAATTATGATAAAATTCACGTTTGCCGACGGGCAGGATATGTGCGTATACGACGGCGAAAAGGTCAAAAAATATACGAGCGCATACGTAGAAAATTATAAGGAAAATTCCGCAAGAGCCGCGCGCAACAGCGAGTGGAAGCACAGCGGCGAGGGCGCGATTTTCCGCGGCGATACGAACCGCCGTGCGGGAGGCACGGACGGCGTGGAATGTTCGTTGGGCGGCATATATCCCGCGGCGAACGACGATTGGGTGGTATATTCCTTCACGGTAAACTCGACTTCGGGAATATATAAAAAGTGCTTAACCGATACGAAAACTCCCGAAACGCACGTAATTAATTCGAACAATTTAGTCTTTTCGGGCGGCTGTCTGGACGTAAACAACGACAAGCTTGCAATCAGCGTAAAGCGCAACTATTACAATTCTGATATCGCCGTATTCAATATGGCTACGGGCGATTACAAATGCGTGACGGACGGCGACACTCTCGATTCGGATCCGTTCATATCCCCCGAGGACGGCAATATAATTTACTTTTCCTCGCGCGGGGTGGGTAGGGACAATCACGGCGAATTCGTCGAATATTCCCCGTCGGTTATATGCAGGCTTGATTTGCACTCGATGACCATCGACGAGATAGAGCCGCCCGCGGGTTACAGTTATTTCAAGCCCGTGATGTATAACGGCAAGCTGTACGCAATCAAGGCGCCGTTAAAGGAAAAGCGGCACAACGCGTTCGTCGAATTTCTTTTGTTCCCGTACCGCATATTGCAGGCGATAGCAAGCTTTATAAATCTTTTCGTCACGGCGTTTACGGGCAAGAGCCTTACCGAGGGCGGAAGCAATCCCGCGCGCGGCAGAGAGTACGACAGCCGTAAAATTGCCGTTTCGGGCAATCTTATCGACGTGGACAAACAGCTTAAAAAGAACGCAAGCAAGAAGGACAGCGACTTCGGATTTATTCCCAAGAGCTGGCAGCTTGTGGAGGTGGAGAGCGGTAACGTTATTAAAAGCGGCATAGGCGACTTCGATATCGCCGAGGACGGCACGATTATCGCAACCAACGGCAGGCGCATTTTCGAGATAAAGGACGGCAAGAGCAAAAAGGTGTGCAACGCCGATTTCTGTATAAGAGTAAATTGCCGCCACGCCTCACGCAAACGGCAGGACACGCTGTTTGATTTTTAAAGGAGATTACAATGTACAAAAAGGTAGACACATCACTCAATTTCGTTGAGCGTGAAAAGGAAATAATCGAGTTCTGGAAAGACAACGGCGTGTTCGAAGAGAGCATTGCCAAAAACGAGGGCGCGGAGGAGTTTTCCTTCTACGACGGACCTCCCACGGCTAACGGCAAGCCGCACGTGGGGCACGTTCTGACCCGCGCAATGAAGGATATTATTCCCCGCTATCAGACTATGAAGGGCAAGCACGTTTTGAGAAAGGCGGGCTGGGATACCCACGGTCTGCCCGTCGAGCTGGAAGTCGAGAAGGTTCTCGGCATCGACGGCAAGCCGCAGATCGAAAGCTACGGCATCGAGCCGTTCATCAAGCAGTGCAAGCAGTCGGTATGGAAGTACAAGGGCGAGTGGGAAAAGATGTCCGACCGCCTCGGCTACTGGGTGGATATGGACAACCCCTACGTCACCTACGACGACAAGTATATCGAAAGCGAGTGGTGGGCACTCAAAGAAATGCACAAAAAGGGGCTTTTGTATAAAGGTCACAAAATCGTGCCCTATTGCCCCCGCTGCGGCACGGCGCTCTCCTCGCACGAGG
>CAMWKX010000093.1 GCA_947174955.1 uncultured Clostridia bacterium
TTGCCATACTGCGGTTGTCGTCGCCGACGATTACCATATTGTGCGAATCGTGCGCCACGGTCAGACCTATCGCGCCGCCGTAAAAGCCGTAGCCCTTTAAAAGCCCCAGCCCGATATTGCCGTTTTTGCCGTGCCTTTCCACGACTGCGAGCTTTAAAATATGCATATTGTCGATATTGACGTCGCCGTTAAGCGACGGTATTTCCGCCGTTTCGCAGTCCGTCACTATGCTGCCGCCCGACAGCGCTATCACCTTTGCACGCCTGCCCTTTAACGTGATTTTAAAGTCGTCGGCGGTCACCGTTCGGATATGCACGGTGTTCTTAACGAAGGGCGGCAGATATTTTTCGCTCGTATCAAACAGCGGCTTGCCGTCCTGCGCCACGAGCTTTCCGTTTTTGAAAACGTGCGTCACGTTGAAGCTCTGCAAATCGTCCACCACCGCGATATCGGCAAAATAGTTGGGCGCAACCGCTCCGCGCCATTTGAGATTATAGCACTCGGCGGCGTTGAGCGTTGCCATCGTCACGGCTCTTATCGGGTCGAGCCCCGCGGCAACCGCAGTACGCAGGGCGTCATCAATATGCCCTCTTTCAACCAAATCGGCAGCGTGTCTGTCGTCCGTGCACATTAAAAATCTGCGCACGTTCTTCGCGTTGACGAGCTTACAGTCGGCTTGCAGATTGTGCGCCGTCGAGCCGTGCCGCAGCATTACGTACATACCCTTTGACAGCTTTTCCTCGATTTCCTTTCTGCCCTCGCTCTCGTGGTCGGTGACAATTCCGCCGCAAAGGTATGCGTTGAGCTTTTTACCGCTGAGCATAGGCGCGTGACCGTCCGTCGGCTTGCCCGCGTTCAATGCCGCTTCCAGCTTTTTCAAAGCCTCGCCGTCGCCCGCTACAACCGCGGGATAATTCATAAACTCGCCCAACCCGAAAAAGGTTTGGTCTGCTATAAGCCGTTCGGTGTCCTCTCCCGTGAGCTGAGCGCCGCTCGTCTCGAAGGGGGTTGCGGGCACGCACGAGGGAAGCATAAGCTTTACGTCGAGCGGAGTGTTCTTTGCCGCCTCCGCTATGTACCTTGCGCCGTCTGCTCCGCACACGTTGACGATTTCGTGCGGGTCGGCGATTACCGTCGTAGTGCCGCGCGGAACTACCAGCGAGGCGAACGCCTCGGGAGAGAGCTGACTGCTCTCGATATGCACGTGCGCGTCGATAAACGCGGGCAGAATAATCTTGCCTTCAAGGTCGTAAACCTCTCTTGCGCGGTACTTGCCTATGCCGACTATTTTATCGTCTTTTATTGCGATATCGCCCTTTCTTATCCTGCCGCAGAACACGTCTAAATAGCGCGCGTTTTTAAGCACTATATCGCATTGGTTGCGGGATATTGCCGCGTCAACGTAAGTTTTTATCATAATGTGAGCTGCTGATTTCCGCCCTCAAAATCGGAGCGGTATTTGAGTGCCACGACCGCCGTGACCTCGCTTGCCGCGGGCAACGGCTTGCCCTTTGAGGGGCGGGGTTCGATTGAAATATCCTCGGTATCCATTTCAGTGACCGAGTTGTCCGTACGCATTACGGCTATCTTATACGGCACGGTTACGTAGTCGGCGAACAGCACCTTGGACTTGCCGTCGACAATCATCATACCCTTTCTGCCCCTGCCCATCGGCTGGAACAGCGACGCGATAACCCTCTTCGCCGCGCCCGAATCGGACACGATTATTATTTCGCCCTCGCCGTAGAACTGGGTTGCGAACACTACTTCGTCGCCGTCGTTTAACAGTATTCCGCGCACGCCGCCCGTCACTCTGCCCTGGCTGGGCACGTCGTCCTTGTCGGCGTTGAGGCAGATACCCTCGCGCGTGACGAAGCACATAGTGCTGTCGGAATCGTCTATAAACTGCTCGACGTTCAAAACCTCGTCGCCCGTCTTTAACTTGATTGCGGGAAACACGGGGCGGGAAACAGCGTACTCCTCCCACGCGGTGCGCTTGACGGTGCCCTGCTTTGTGAAGAATATCAGCTCGCCCTCGGGCATATTCTCGCCCACGGCAAATATTCTGACAGGCTTCTCACCGCGCAGCGCCGCGTCGTAGAACGCTTTGAGCTTTAAGCCCGCGCCGCCCATTCCGCTCGCCTCGAACTCGTTTAAATCCACCTTTACGCAGTTGCCGTAGTTGGTGAAAATGAGCATTGCGGCGTCCGACTTCTGTATTATGACCTGCTTGTACATTCCGTCGCCGCGGTAAGAAGGCGCGAGCGGCTTTTTGTACTTGTGGTCGTACTCTATCTTTTCGATAAACTTGATATTGTCGTTTGCCGTTATCGTCAGCATCCAGTCGGTCGAAGCGCGCTTGACATCTTGCCTGAACACCTTGATATCCTCAACCGTCGACACTATCTGCGTCTTGCGCGGGCAGGGGTACTTGTCCTTGATCTCGCGCATTTCGCTCTTGACGATATTCATCTGCTCGTCGCGGCTGGCAAGGATTGCCTGCAACCGCTCGATGCGCTTCTTCAATTCTTTCAGCTCGTTTTCGAGCTTGGTTATTTCAAGCTTGGCAAGGCGCGCCAAACGTAAGTCTAAAATCGCCTGCGCCTGTCTTTCGGAAAGCTCGAACGCCTCCATTAAGCGCATACGCGCGACGGGCGTGCTCTCCGACGACTTGATTATCTTTATAACCTCGTCGATATTGTGTACGCCGATAATCAAACCCTCTAATATGTGACAGCGCGCCTCCGCCTCTTTGAGTTCGTACTTTGTGCGGCGGATAATGACCTGCCTCTGGTACGCGACGTAGTATTTTATTATGTCGATAAGCCCGAGCTGCTGGGGCTTGCCGCCCGCAATTGCTACCATATTTATGCCGAACGTGCACTCTAAATCGGTGTACTTGAAAAGGTACGCCAAAATGGCGTCGACGTCCGCGTCCCTCTTGCAGTAGATTACCGCGCGCATACCCGTGCGGTCGGACTCGTCGACGATGTCCGCAATGCCCGAAAGTATTTCCTTTTTGTCCTCTTTTAAGAGCATTATTTTTCTTAAAAGGTCGGCCTTGTTGGTCTGGTAGGGAAGCTCGGTGAAGATAATTTCCTTCTTGCCGTTGTCGCCGTTTTCAACCGAATAGCGGGCGCGTAAGGTAATCCTGCCTCTGCCCGTTTCGTACGCCTGTTTAAGCTCGTTTTCAATGATGAAACCGCCCGTCGAAAAATCGGGTCCGGGTATGATTTTCATCATTTCGTTAAGGGATATTCGGGGGTTATCGATGTACGCGCACACGCCGTCGATAACTTCGGACAGGTTGTGCGTGGGTATGTTCGTAGCAAGTCCTACCGCTATGCCGTTTGCGCCGTTGACCAGCAGATTGGGGTATCTGCCCGGCAGGATATCAGGCTCCAAAAGGCTGTCGTCGAAGTTGAAAGAGAACGGTACGGTCTCTTTATCGATGTCCTTTAAAAGCTCCAACGCGAGCGGTTGAAGCCTCGCCTCTGTGTACCTCATTGCCGCGGCGGGGTCGCCGTCGACCGAGCCGAAGTTGCCGTGTCCGTTGACGAGCGTCAGGCGCATATTGAAGTCCTGCGCCATTCGCACCATTGCGTCGTACACCGAACTGTCGCCGTGCGGGTGGTATTTACCCATACAGTCGCCGACTATTCTCGCCGACTTCTTGTGCGGCTTGTCGGGCGTCAAGCCCATCTCCGCCATAGTGTAGAGTATGCGCCTCTGAACGGGCTTCAAGCCGTCCTCGACGCGCGGCAGTGCACGGTCCAAAATTACGAACTCGGCGTAAGGCAGCATCGACTGCGGCATTACGTCTTCAAGCGGCGTCTGAAAAATCTTGCCCTGAGGTATTATGGTCTGAAAACCGTCGTCTTTCTTCTTAGCCATCTCTTACACCTCTTCCGCGCCCGTATTCTGCTTGACGACGTTGACCTTTTCGATAAAGCCGTCCACCTTGTTGAAGTCGGCGTTTTCGTTTAAAAACTGCTTTCTGCCGTCGACCTTGTCGCCCATAAGCATCTCTATCATCTCCGCCGCCTGCGTGATATCTTCGAGCGTAACCTGTATTAAATTGCGCGTGGCGGGGTTCATCGTCGTTTCCCAAAGCTGCTCGGCGCTCATCTCGCCCAAGCCCTTGTAGCGCTGCAAAGAATACCCCTTGCCTACCTTTTTAATCTTTTCGTCAAGCTCCTTGTCGTCGTAAGCGTACTCCACGACGTCCTTTTTGTACACTTTGTAAAGGGGCGGCATACCTATGTACACGTAGCCCGCCGCAACCAGATCGCGCATATATTTAAAGAAAAATGTAAGTAAAATACAGCGGATATGCATACCGTCCTGGTCTGCATCGGAAAGAATAATTACCTTTTTATAGCGCGTTTTTTCCACCTCGAAGGAGCGGTTGAAGCCCGCGCCTATCGCCGACACAAGCGTCTTGATTTCCTCGTTTTGGAGCGCTTGCAACGCCGTCTTCTTCTGCACGTTCAACGGCTTTCCGCGAAGGGGCAGAATGGATTGGTACTGCCTTACCCTCGCCTGTTTTGCCGTGCCGCCCGCCGAGTCGCCCTCGACTATGAACAGCTCGTTCAGGTCGGCGTTTTTGCCCGAACAAGGCGCAAGCTTGCCTATTAAATTCAAACCGTCGTTCTCGCTCGCCGCCTTGGCAACGTCGCGTTCGGCGCGGTGCTTAATTCTGTCGTCGGCGGCAAATTTCGCTTTCTTTGCGATTTCGTCGAAAGTCGACTTATTGCCGCGCGTGTTGATAAGCTGGGTCAGTCCCTCGATTACCGCCTTTTCGACGGGCGCTTTCGCCTCGGGGTTGCCGAGCTTGGTCTTGGTCTGCCCCTCGAACTCGACGTTGTTCATCTGCACGGTCAGAACAGCCGTCAAGCCCTCCCTTATATCGTCCACGACGAACGGCTGGTCCTTCGCCTTTAAAAAGCCGTTATTTCTTGCGTAGTCGTTGACGACCTTTAAAAGACCGTTTCTGAAACCTATTTCGTGATAGCCGCCCTCGACGGTCGAAATGTTGTTGACGAAAGAGTACAGGCTTTCGTCGTCGTTTTTCGTGTGAGAGAGCGCGAACTCTATCTTTATTTTGCCCGCGGGCGCGCCCTTGATCTGTATGTCCTTGATTGTGGAATAATACAGCGGCTGCTCGTACAGCGCCGTTTTGCCGACGTTCAGATAGTTTACGAAGTCCTTCAAGCCGCCGTCGAATTTATAAGTGCGCGGCTCGTGCGGGGGCAGCTGAACTTTGGTCGCAACCTCTTCGCCGTCGTCGCCCGTTTCCACGACCGTCTTGTACAGCGTGCGCTCGTCGCGCAGGTTTATCTGCACGCCCTTGTTTAAAAACGCGAGTTCTTTAAGCCGCTTTGCAACGGTGTCGTAGTTCCACTCCACCGTTTCGAACACTTCGGGATCGGGCATAAACTGCACGAAAGTGCCCTTTTTATCCGTCTTTTCGCCCGTATTTTTGAGCGGTGAAACGGGAATGCCGCACAGCCACTTTTTCTGCATTTTGTCGTACTCGGACATAAAGCGCATATTAAACACGGTCTTGCGGTAAACTTCCACGTTCAGCCACCTGGAAAGCGCGTTTGTAACCGACGCGCCCACGCCGTGAAGTCCGCCCGAAAAGGCGTAGTT
>CAMWKX010000094.1 GCA_947174955.1 uncultured Clostridia bacterium
CTTTCGAGCGATGAATACCCCTCGCCGTCGTCGCCTTGCACGGGCGAAAGGGTAGCGAAGTGTTTAATTGGCGGCATCTGCCATTCGTCGCCGACAATCACGCACTGCTTTGCGCGGAAGAGTACGGGCAACACGAGCGCGGGTTCTAACTGGCTTGCCTCGTCAACGATGAGCACGTCGAAGTCCTCGTATCCCTTGCCGTCGAACAGCAGACTTGCCGTGTACGGCGAAAGAATAAGACAGCGTTTCAGCTTTAAAATCGCGTCGGCGTGCCGCTTGAACGTAAGGCGCATATTTTCGTTCGGGTTTCTGTCCTCGATAAATATGAAGTCGCTGTCGTCGGGTTTTATGCGCGATATACACTTGCCTTCTATAAGCTTTGCGTTGAGCGCGCACAGCCTGTTTTCCACCTCTTCCAGCCTGTTAAAATCGTTTTTCGCGCGTGCGCCCAGACCGTTGCGCAAAATTTTAAGCCCCGCGTTTTCGGCGCGTACAGCAAGCGTATAGAAAGAGTGCGCGAACGCGTCCTTGAATGTTGCGCCCGCGGGCAGTTTTTCGCCCCTTTCGAAGGGATAGAAAAACGCGTTTAAATCGAGCGCGCTGCTCTGACCGTTCTTGATCGCAAAGTAGCTTGCCGCGGCGGCGAGCGCCTCGCGGTTGCGCGACTGCCCCGCCATAATTTTAAGGTCACCAAACGTGTTGTCGCCACCGTTTATCGAGTAGTAATTTTTAAAATATTTTTCGCCGAACTCCGTCAGCGCGTTTACCGTCTTATCTATACTTTCCGCAACGCCGAGCGGCTTTAACTGCGCGTACGCCTTGACTGCGTTTTCAGCCGAAACGCCCTGCTTTTTGCACGCCGCGATAAAGTCTGCCGCGCCGATTAAACTTGCGGCAACAGACCTTTCGTAGCCCCCGCACGCGCCTGTAATCTTATCGAATTTTTTAAGTTCTTCGGCGAGAAGGTTTAGCTTATGCGCGGCGTTCAGTCCGTCCGCAAGTTCGCCGACCGTATTTTCTTCCGCGCCCTTGACAATCGAATAGCAACCACTTAAAAACTCGTAGTTTTCGCAAAGCCCGTCTATATATGCGCGCAACGGTAAATGCGCACCTGCACACCCTTTCACTACCGCATATATACATTCGCTCTGCTCTTCCTCAATCCGTCCGCGTAAGACTTTATAAAGCCCCTCTTTGCCCGCCTCGACTTCGCTTTCAAGCTCTTCTATGTGGGAATAATGCCTCGTTGCCCCCACAATATCCCTGAACGAAGGCGATTTTAAGAAACTTAATTCGCATAATGCCGCGTATGCTTTTTTAGCCTTGAAATCAAATGCTTTGGGTTTTTCGGGACAGCATTCAAAATACCGCGACAGCGCTCTTACACCGTTTGCAAGTATTTCCGCGCCGCCCTCGAAATGACTTTCATCGAACACTTCGCAGCACTTAGCGGCTAAATTGAGGCACTCGTTTTCCGCGCTCTTTATCTTGTCCGAAATAGACGCAAGGCGGGAAAGAGCCTCGTCGCCGATATTATCGAATATGCGCGCATTTGCACATATGAGTTTAAGCTCATTTAAAGTCAGCGGATAATACGCCGACAGCCCGTACAGCTTTTCAAGCTTTTCCGCAGAGATTTCTTCGGTTAAAGCGAGCGGCTCTGCCGTACATTTTTCGCAATCCGAAAGTCTGCTCTTTACGCGTTCGACGGCTTGTTCGCAGTCGACAATTTCCGCAAGCTTTTCAACTTCGCTTACGCCGAGCGTGCTTTTAATCGCGCCCGCGACTTCCGAAAGAGTAAGTCCGTCGACCGAAACGCCGCAATCTTTAACCGCCTCGCAAACGGCGGTATAAACGCCTTCGACGCCGTCGGAAATGCGCGCGCAATCATTGACCGCGCCCTCCGAATCGCACGACAGATTTATGCCGAACCAGGGGGATTTATACACTTCGTGCCCGCCGTTGTCGGATAACACGGCAAACGCCTTTTCCGCCTCGCCGACGTTATAAAGCATAGCGTTATACTGTTCGCGCGTGACCTGTGCAACCGCCCTTTCGTCGGCAAACTCCACGACGGGCAGATTGTCCGTACACGTTGCCGCCAACGCCGAATAAAAGCTGTCGCCCGCAACGCAATTATTGTCGAACATCAATTGTGCGTAAGCCGAGAGCGAACGCATAATCTTGGCGCGCTCCGCCGTAGCCTGCATAAGGTCCGCTTCGAGCGTTGCGCTTGCGCGGTATTCCCTGCAATCGGAAAGCAGCAGTTTGAAGTCGCGCTTGACCTCGTCGGGACTCATTTTTGCCGCCGTCCTCTCCGTTTCGCTGTCCAAGAGCATTGTAAACTTGCGTAACGATTCGGGCAGCTTGGCGTACACCTCGGTGAGCGCCGATATTTTCTTGCTTGCAAACAGCACTTTTTTGCCGCGCGAAATGAGTGCGGCGAGCATATTCGCAATGGTAACTGTCTTGCCCGTGCCCGGCGGTCCCTTGACTATCATCGACCGTCCGTTCACGACGTCCGCTATTATCTTTTCCTGCACGCTGTCGCGCTGCAAGACGAACTCGGGCAAAACAGCCTCTCCGTCGAATAAGTCGGGCGAAGAGCTTTCGAAAATCTTTTCCACCAGCGGGTGGGAATAAATCTTGTCTTTATTGCGCCTTATGTCGTAGTAGGTGCACAGCTCGTCGTGCTTGTACTGCGAAACCGCAACAACGCCCTTGTCGAACTCGAACAGCGTGCCATAGCCGCCTGCGTTGCAGTTTTTGATATACTCCGCAACTTTATCGAAATACTCCGCGCCGTTACCCAGCAATTGCAGGTCGACGGGCTCGCTCAAAGACGAGCCGACCGCGGGCAGTCCGTTTGCCAGCTCCTCGGAATAGACCTGCGCAAGCTTAGCAATAAGGCAGGGATTGACGTAAACGTCGTCGGCGACGAACTCCACGGAAACGGGCGCGGAAGCGCTAGACACCACGAGCTTTACGGGATAAATCAGAAACGGCGTGGTCACGTCCTTTAAAATTTCCTTGCCGCGCTCCTTGACGCACAGCCGCCATTTCAGCGCGCCCACGCTTAAAAACAGCGGGTTGTTGCCGCGGGCAATCAGATCTTTTCTCGCCCCAGCAATGAATGCGTGAAGCGACTTAACGTCGCTTTTTACGTCGGCAGTCGCCCACGAAAAGGTATTCGAGCCGGTCGTAACGCGCTGTTCGCCGCCCGATAAGGCGCTGTTCAAAAGCACCGTGTTGCCCGTTTTTCCGTATCTTTCGGCGGCAGTCGAAAGCGCGTACGCGCTCAAATCCGCGCACGCGTGCGAGAGCAGAAAGGTCGCCCCTCCGCCCGCATTCAAATCTATAAGCTTGTTGTCGGCAACCTCGTTTATATGTAAAAGCTCGCCGATAAAGCCGTCTAAATACTGAGTATCTTTCATTATTCCCGCCCGAAGTCAATCTAAATCGATTGCATTTAAAATCACGTCCGCGCTGCCGTATTTTCCCAGACAGTCGTTGGCAAACGCCCTTGCGTCGCTCTCGACAACCTGCACCGCATACGTGCTGTAACTTTTTGAATTTGTAACGTAGTTTGAAAAATTGTACTGCCACTCGGCTATACGCCCCGCCGTAACATACAGCTCCGACGCATACCACTGCTGCCAGCCCGCCTGTATGCAGTAATGCTGAAAGGCGTGATAGCATTCGTGACAGATGGTGTTGGCGATGCCGCTCAGATTTTCGGTATGGCTTTGCTTGTACAGCACCCTTTTGCCGCCGTCGCAGCACAGCCCCGACGCGCCGCCCGCAAGACTTTCTGAAATTTCAACCTTGGGCACGGTCTCCACGCCGAGAGTGCGCATTACCAGCTTGGTCGCTTCGGCAATTCTCTCCGCCTTCACCTCTTTGGGGAAGCCCTTCCAGTCGTCGGCGGAAGCGCCGCTTAAAAGACAATAAAGGCAGATTGCCGCGCACTTTTCGAAGATAGTGAAGTTGCCCTCGGCAATCTTGCGGATATTTTCGGGATTGACCGCCCTTATATCGTCGTAGTCGAAACGCTTTGCCTTGTTGACTACTATATCGTCGTGATAATTGCCCCAGCCGACGTCGATAAACAGCGCCTGGCGGGGGAGTTTGAGCATATATTTCTGCGCCGCTGAAAAGTTTATACGCGATAGATCCGAGGCTATCTTCTTCCAGTCTGCGTCCGCGTTGAAGGCCTTTACCGCCTCGTTTAAACCAACGTACCCGCAAAAGGGCAGGTTTTCCTTTACATATAATTCGTCGCCGTCTGGCAACATTTTCAGCTCTTTCAAAAGCTCGCAGGTCTGCGCAAAATCGGGCATCGAAAGGTACAGAAAGCTTATATCCAGCTCGGACAAATCGCCGTTTGCTGCTTTGACCGCCTCGTCGTATACGCCGCGCGTACCGTCGTCGGCAACCAGGTAAGCGCGCCTGCCGCCCTTACAAAAGCGCATTACCTCGCGGTAAAAATCGCCCTTGTTTGCGGCGCGGAAGTGCGGCATACCGTAAATTATGACGTCCGCTCCCGCCCTTGTCAGACTGTTGAAAAACTCGGTAACGGAGCCGCTTTCGGCGTTCTCGAACGCCAGCGACTGTACTTTATATATAGTGTTGCCCCCGGAATATATGCCCGCGAACAGTTCCGCCTCGTCCGAAAAGGGCGTGAACAGCACGAGGGCGCGCGCAAGGTCGGATATGTCGGTTGAGGGATAGTATTCGTATCTCTTGCCGCTCAACGCCTCTGTTATATCTTCGGCGGCGGTACGCATTAAAGCGTCGACCTGCTCTTTCGCCAGCGTTGCCGCAGCGTTGTCCGCAAGCGCGGCGAGTTCCCTTAAATCGCCGATAATCTGCGCCTTTAACTCGGGAAAGCACGCGCCGTCCGAAAAAAGCTGTTCGGGGAGGTTCAGCCCCTCGATTTGCTTGATTTTGTCTGCAAGCGCTTTCGAAACCTGCCTGCACTCCTCGGAGGTCTGCGCGACGCACCGCCCCTCGTTATCGCACAGCCGCGCCTTCAATAAAACCGCGTCCGCCATAACAGCGTCGGTATCTCTTGCGCACTTGTGCACGCGTGCAATAAGTTCGCCCGTCTTCTTAAAGCCTAGCTCTTCGCACTCCCTTTGCGCGCCGTCAGAAAATTCGTCCAACACTGTAAAATCGGCGTGCTCGTACCCCTCGCAGAAGTATTCCGAGGCAAGCGCTTTGAGGCGCAGTTTAATTTGTAAGAACTGCGCGTTTTCGCGGTTTTCGGCGCTGACCGCCTTTTCGAGCGCGCCGCCCTCGAACAAAACCGCAAGACTGTCCGCCGCGCAGATAAGTTCGGCGCGGTTACAGCTTTTGATATAAACGCCGTAAGCGGAATTTATAATCTCGATTATGGTCGGCATATATTATTTATCGTCGTTTCTTATGTTAAAGGGCGCAACGGTGTTTTTGTCGTCGGAAGAAGGAGCTGCCGCGCCCGCCCTCTTTGCAAGGCGGCTTTCAAGTCTCTTCTTCGCGTCATCCTCGCTGACGGCTCCGCCTCTCACGCCGGTCTTCTGTCCCTGCAAACGCTGTCTGCGCGCCTCTTCATGCTCGCGCAGGATACGCTCTTCGACACGGCGGAGTTCACGCATT